>JASHVB010000577.1 GCA_030039695.1 Acetobacteraceae bacterium | reverse complement strand
GCGGGTTCATCGGGGCGGGCATGTCCGATCACCTGAACCGCGAGCTGATCATGCAGATCGGCGTGATCCTGACGACGTTCTTCACGCTGCTGATTCCGCTCGCGCAGAGCGGCACACAACTGATCGCCATTCGCATGGCAACCAGCATCGGCGTCGGGTTTGCGATCTCCGCGGCCTTCCCAATCGCCGCAGAAGTCGTGCCCGCACAGCACCCCCGCACCCACGGCGCGATCTACGAGATCGTGCTGGCCAAGCATTCACCCTGCTGCCGTTCGTCAGCTTCCTGCTTGCCAACGACCCGAACGGCTTCCGGCTTGCGGCATTACCGGGCGGGCTCGCGTTGTTCGTGGTGCCGGCCATCGTGCAGCTGGTGATCCCGCCCAGCTCGCGCTGGCTGCTGCGCCGCGGCCAGGTGCAGGCGGCGGTCGACGCGGTCAACCAGGTGATCCGGCGAGCGGGAAACCGCGTGCCGCCACTGACGGTCGAGGCACTCGGATCCGAGGCGGAAACTGCGCGCGACGCACTTCCATCCTTCTGGGCGTTGTTCGCGCCCGGCCAGTTCCGCTGGACCGCCGTAGGCATCACCGCCGGCGCCGCTGCGGGCACCGCATACTACTTGATCGCGGTCCTGCTGCCGAAAGCGCTGCACGACCAGGGCGCGGCGGTGACCACGAGTTTCGGCGTCAGCACACTGGTGTTCATGGCGACCATCCCCGGCAAGGCGTTCACCGCCTGGCTGATGGAGATCATCGGTCGGCGCTGGACCATCGCCTATGCGCTGGCCGGCTCGTTTCCGGGACTGATCCTGATGGCGACGGCGCATCTGGCGGGCTCATCCGCCGACGTGCTGATGAGCGCCGGCGCAATGATCACCGGCTTCACCGTGCTCTCCGCGTTCCCGGCGACGCGCGTTTATTTGTCAGAGCAGTTCCCGACGGCATTGCGCGGACGCGGCCACATCTTCGGCGAGGCGTTCGGCCGCATCTTCGCCGGCGTGCTGGCACCGTTTCTGGTGGAACCGCATACCGCCTCGGCCGCGATCTTCTTCGGCACGATCGTCGTCGTCGCGCTGCTGGGTGCGTTTGTGCCGCTGCTGTTCGGCAGGGAGACGGTCGGGCAGTTGGAAGTGATCACCGAAATGACGCCGGAATTCGCCTAAGCCCATCCGCCGCATGGCGGGAATCGATACGCCTCGCCAGCGGCGAAACGCGCGTCCAGCGGGCAGGGATGTCCGCCGCTCTCGCTCGCCGTCTCCGAGGCGACGGCCGCTGGTCCTTCGCCCGCAGCACCATCGTGACTGAGCGCAGGGTATTGCACCCCGCCTATGCGTCCGCCGCCAACTCTGCGGTGCCGGCGTCTTCGGTGACGACCGAGGCCAGATTGTCCTTGATCAGCGCAAGCGCCTCGATCAGCGCATCGCGCGCGGCATCGGGCAGACCGACAAACGCCTCGGCACGGATTGCCTGATTGATTTCCAGGATGCGCTCCAGCACCGGCTGGGCTGCCTCGGTCAGCCACAGCGTGCGCACGCGGCGATCGGTGGGATGCGCGCGCCGTTCGACCAGCCCTTCCTCGCACAGCTTGTCCAGCAACCGCACCAGGGCGATCGGCTCGATGCTGAGCCAATTGGCGACTTCCGCCTGGCTCACCCCTTCATGCCGCGAGATGTAGATGATGACCGTCGCCTGCCGCGGCGTAATCGGCAAGCCGCTCTGGCGTGCACGGCGCTCGAAATGCCGTTTCAGCAGGCGCGTCACGTCCTGTACCAGGGAACCGAAGGTGCGGCCGGACGCGGCGTCCTCCGCCGCAAGGCGCAGGGCGTCGTTCATTCGCCCGCAGCCTGCTGGTCTCGCGCGACCTGAACGCCGACCGGCTCCATCAGCATGGCGGGCTCTGACAGCATGTCCGCCATTCGTGACGGGTGATGCGCACGGCCGAACCAGCGGCTGAATCGCTCGAGGTAAAGATAGATCACCGGGGTCGTGTAAAGCGTCAGCCACTGCGAGACCAGCAATCCGCCGATGATCGCGATACCGAGCGGCCGACGCAGTTCGGAACCCGCACCATGGCCGAAGGCGATCGGCATGGCGCCGAACAAGGCCGCGAATGTCGTCATCATGATCGGGCGAAAGCGCAGCAGGCAGGCTTCATAAATCGCTTCCTGTGGGCTCTTGCCGTCGATGCGCTCGGCCTGCAACGCGAAGTCGATCATCATGATCGCGTTCTTCTTCACGATGCCGATCAGCAGGATCATGCCAATGATGGCAATCACCGTCAGGTCATAGTGCAGCGCCATCAGCATCAGCAGCGAGCCGACGCCTGCCGACGGCAATGCCGACAGAATGGTAATCGGATGGATGTAGCTCTCGTAGAGAATGCCCAACACGATGTAGACCACCAGGATGGCCGCACCGACCAGTAGCGGCATCGATGACAGCGAATCCTGGAACGCCTGTGCTGTGCCCTGGAACGATCCCTGCACTGTCGCCGGAATGTTCAGTTGGACGGCCAGCTTGTCGACCGCGTCGACGGCCTGTCCCAACGACTTGCCGGGTGCGAGGTTGAACGAGAGCGTGATCGCCGGGAACTGTCCCTGGTGACTGACCGACAGTGGTTGCAACGTATCGGTGAAATGCGTAAAGGCGCTCAGCGGAATCTGCGCGCCGGTCGGCCCCGGAACATAAATTTTCGACAACGCGTCGGGATCCGTGCGGAACGGCGGTGCCAGCTCCAGAATCACCTTGTACTGGTTCGTCGACGTATAGATGTTCGTGATCTGCCGTTGGCCGAACGCGTCATACAACGTGTTGTCGATCAGTGATGCCGACACGCCCATCCGCGACGCTGCGTCGCGATCAACGTCGATCGCGATGTGCGGTGCGGCGATCTGCTGGTCGGACGCCACGTCCTGCAGCTCGGGCAGTTTTCTCATGCCGTGTTCCAGGATTGGCGCCCAGTGGTTCAGTTCCGCGTCATTGGTGTCGGTCAACGTGTACTGGTACTGGGTGCGGCTGAGGCGGCCGCCGAGGCTAATGTCCTGACCAGCCTGCATGAAGAATTTGGCACCGGCCACCTTTGCCACCTGCGGTCGCAGTCGCTCGATCACCTGCTGCGCCGTGACGTCGCGTTCGTCGAACGGCTTCAACTGGAAGAAGACACGCGCGGTGTTCTCGGTCGGGTTATAGGCGTAGGCACCGCCCAGCGAGAACACATGAGCGACCGCCGGATCCTTGCGTACAACATCGATGATCTGTGCCCGTAGCGCATTCGTCGCGGCGAACGAGGCGTCCTCCCGCGCATCCACCTCGCCGAAGATGAAGCCGGTGTCTTGCTCGGGGAAAAATCCCTTGGGAATAACCACGTAGAGATAACCGGTGACAACAATCAACCCCAGGGTTGCGGCCAGCATCGACGGCTGATGCCGCAGCACCCAGCGCAGACCGCGCTCATAAGCGCGGAGCATCCAATTGAAGCCGCCTTCCGCGATCCGGTTGAACCAGTTCGTGGTGTTCTCCTCCTGGCGTTTCAGGAACAGAGAACACAGCACGGGCGTCAGCGTCAGCGATATGAATGCCGAGGCGATCACGGCTACCGCCACCGCGATCGCGAATTCGCGGAACAACCGGCCGATGATACCGCCCATGAAGAAGAGGGGGATAAAGACAGCGATGAGCGAGAACGTGATGGAAATGATGGTGAAACCGATCTGTCCGGCGCCGCGAAGGGCCGCGTTGTAGGGGGTTTCGCCTTGCTCGATATAGCGCACAATGTTCTCGATCATCACGATGGCGTCGTCGACCACAAAGCCGACCGAGATCGTCAGTGCCATCAATGAGATATTGTCGAGGCTGTAGCCACCGGCATACAGGATGGCGAGCGTGGCCAGCAGCGACAGCGGCACCGCCAGGCTCGGGATGATCGTTGCCCAAACGGTGCGCAGGAAGATAAAGATCACCAGCACCACCAGGCCGATGGTGATGATCATCGTCATCTCCACGTCGTGGATCCCCGCCCTGATAATCAGCGAGCGATCCGACATCAGAGATACATGCACCGACGGCGGCAGCGACTCCTCCAGCCTCGCCATCATCGCTTTGATCTGGTGTACCAGGTCCACGGTGTTGGCACCGTCGGCGCGCTGAATCGCGATACCCTCGGCGGGCTGGTTGTTGAACCACGCGCCCACATACATGTTCTGGACTGAGTTGACCGCCTGGCCGATATCCTTCACCCGGATCGGTGCGCCGTGGCGATAGGCGATGATCACGTTGTCATATTGTGCGGCATCGAAGAGCTGGTCATTGGTGTCCAGGGACGTAACCTTGTGCGCGCCCTCGATCGATCCCTTCGGATCATTGATGGTTGCCGCCACCAGCGCGTTGCGCACGGCTTCCAGGCCTATGCCGCGTGTGGCCAGCTCGCCGGGATTGACCTCGACGCGCGCGGCATATTGCTTCTGCCCGAACACAGACACCTGGGCGACGCCCGGCACGGTCGACAGCTGTTGCGCCAGATAGGTATAGGCATAGTCATCCAGCCGGTAGGGTGGAATTGCGTCCGAGTGCACCGCATAGATCAGCACCGGAAAGTCGGCCGGGTTGACCTTCTTGTATGTCGGCGTGCTGGGTAGATCCGTCGGCAGCAAGGCGCTCGCGGCGTTGATCGCCGTCTGCACATCCTGCGCTGCGCCATCGATGTTGCGGTTGAGGTCAAACTGCAAGGTGATGGTCGTCGTGCCGGTGCCGCTGAGCGACGTCATTTGTGCCAATGACGGAATCGCGGTGAACTGCTGTTCCAGCGGCGTGGCGATCGCCGAAGCCATCGTCGCCGGGCTGGCACCCGG
>JASHVB010000576.1 GCA_030039695.1 Acetobacteraceae bacterium | reverse complement strand
GACCCAGCCGATGGCGATGCCCGCCGCGGCGAAACTGATTGAAGAACATCGTCTCGCTCCGGAAGAACTCGCACCAGGCACCGGCAAGGATGGCCGCATCACCAAAGGCGACGTGCTCGCGTTCCTGGAGCACCCCATCACGCCGCCGGCGGCTGTCCAACCCGCTGTGAAGCCGCCGCATGTCGACGAGCCGCGCGAGGAGCGCGTGCGCATGACCCGCCTGCGTCGCACGATAGCGGCGCGACTGAAGGAGGCACAGAACACCGCGGCGATGCTCACTACTTTCAACGAGGTGGACATGTCCGTGGTGATGGCGCTGCGCGCCGAATACCGCGAGGCATTCGAGAAGAAGCACAACGGCGTGCGCCTCGGCTTCATGTCATTCTTCGTGCGCGCCTGCTGTGTCGCGTTGAAGGAATTCCCCGCCGTGAACGCCGAGATCGACGGCGAGGACATCGTCTACAAAAATTTCGTTCACATGGGCATCGCCGTTGGCGGTCCAAGCGGGCTGGTTGTGCCGGTGATCCGCGATGCGGATCGAATGAGCTTCGCAGAGCTGGAAGCGGCGATCGCCGATTTCGGCAAGCGCGTGCGCGACGGGGCACTGAAGCTGGAGGAACTGGCGGGCGGCACGTTCAGCATCACCAACGGCGGGGTGTACGGCTCGCTGCTATCCACTCCGATTCTGAACCCGCCGCAGTCGGCGATATTGGGGATGCACAAGATCCAGGACCGGCCGGTCGTTGTGAATGGCAAGATCGAGGTGCGGCCGATGATGTATCTGGCGCTGTCGTACGACCACCGAATCGTGGACGGACGGGAGGCGGTGTCGTTTCTGGTGCGCGTGAAGGCAGGCGTCGAAGATCCGCGCCGGCTGCTGCTGGATGTGTAGCATACCCCTTGCCCGCGGAACGGGAGAGCTCGGCGCGCGAAGCCCACATGGTGAGAGACCGGCCGAACGCAGCGCCCCTGCCGTATGCCCCTCACCTTCGACGCTTTGGTGTCTCGACCTCTCCCGCTACGCAGGAGGGGTGAAGCCAGTGAGGACCGAATGAGCGAATCCTTCGACGTTATCGTGATCGGCTCTGGCCCGGGCGGCTACGTTTGCGCGATCCGCGCGGCACAGCTCGGCATGAAGGTCGCGTGCGTGGAAAAACGCGCGACGCTGGGTGGCACCTGCCTCAATATCGGCTGCATCCCGTCGAAAGCACTGCTGCAATCGTCCGAGGAATTCGATCACACGCGTCACGCTCTGGCTGATCACGGCGTGATAGTCGACTCGATCAAACTCGACCTCGTCCGCATGCAAGCCCGTAAGGCCGAGGTCGTCACGGCCAACGTCAAAGGCGTCGAATTTCTGTTTCGCAAGAACAAGGTGACATGGCTGAAAGGAGACGGCCGCATCACCGCCCCGGGGAAGGTCGCGGTGAACGGCACGACCTACGACACGAAACACATCGTCATTGCCACCGGCAGCGACAGCGTGCCGCTCGCCGACGTGGACGTGGATGAACGCCAGATCGTCTCCTCCACTGGCGGTCTCGAACTCGACAAGGTCCCGACCCATCTCGTGGTGATCGGCGGCGGCTATATCGGCCTGGAACTCGGCAGCGTGTGGCGCCGGCTCGGCGCCGAGGTCACCGTCGTGGAATTCCTGGACCGCATCGTCCCAACAATGGATGGCGAGGTCGCGCGATCCCTGCAGCGCGTTCTTGGCCGGCAGGGCCTGAAATTCCGCCTCGGCACGAAAGTCACCGCCGCACGCAAGAGCAACGAAGGCGTCATCCTGACGCTCGAACCCGCCACAGGCGGCAACCCGGAAGCACTGCAGGCTGACATCGTTCTGGTGTCGATTGGCCGCCGCCCGTACACCGATGGCCTGGGTCTCGCCGAGGCCGGCGTCGCGCTCGACGAACGCGGCCGAGTGAAGACCGACGCACATTTCGCGACCAACGTCCGGGGCATTTACGCGATTGGCGATGTGATCGCCGGCCCGATGCTGGCGCACAAGGCAGAAGACGAAGGTGTCGCGGTCGCGGAAATCCTCGCCGGCCAAGCGGGCCACGTGAACTACGGCGCCATCCCCGGCGTGGTCTACACCTGGCCGGAAGTCGCCGCCGTCGGCCAGACCGAGGAGGAACTCAAGGCCGCAGGCATCACCTACAAGGTCGGCAAGTTTCCGTTCACCGCCAACGGCCGGGCTCGCGCGCTCGGGGATACCGAGGGTTTCGTGAAGGTCCTTGCGGACAAACAGACGGATCGGATTCTCGGTGCGCACATCATCGGTCCCGATGCCGGCACGCTGATCGCGGAACTCGTCACTGCGATGGAGTTTGGTGCGTCCGCCGAGGATGTCGCGCGCACCTGCCATGCGCATCCGACGCTGGAAGAAGCCGTAAAGGAAGCCGCGCTGGCCGTCGATGGCCGTGCGATCCATATTTGAGCGGGGATGGTTGTCTGATTTCTACCAGATGAGGTGACGTCCGTGCGGTCCGCTTGGTCCGATTCATTCACATCGTTCATGAAGGGCGTGAAGATCACGAACGCGCTTCTGGATGATCTTCGCACCCCTCGTGACGTTTGCGATGACAGGGGCTTCACGGATTACAGCTGCGTTGCACGCGCACCGCGTAGCTGAACAAGATGTCATCCATGCGCCCCCTCGCAGTGACCATGGGCGATCCCGCCGGCATCGGAGGGGAGATTTCGTTACGAGCCTGGCGCGCTCTGCGCAACAGGCGGCAATGTTTCGTGGTGCTCGACGATCCCGACCGTCTCGCCGGACTCGCCAGGGCAATCAACTGCGACGTCAGCGTCCGCGTGGTCGATGATGCTGCCGTGGTAGCCGATGTATTCCGCGAAGCTCTGCCGGTGTTGCCGGTGCGGCTCGCCGCTCCCGCCATCCCCGGCCAGCCCGATAAGGCCAACGCTCGCGCGGTGATCGCCTCGATCGAGCGCGCGACGGGCCTGGCGTTGCATGGCGTGGTTGGTGGCGTGGTGACCAATCCAGTCAACAAGGCCGCCCTGTACGACGTCGGGTTCGAGTACCCCGGCCACACTGAATTCCTTGCCGCGCTGACCGGGGTCCCCGGCGAGCAGATCATGATGCTTGCCAGTCCGTCCCTGCGCGTCGTGCCGGTCACGGTGCACGTGTCGCTGCGCGACGCTCTGGCGACGCTGACCACGGAAAAGATCATCGCGACCGCGCGTACCACCGACGCCGCGCTGCGTCGCGATTTCGGCATCGCGCAGCCGCGCTTGGCAGTCTCCGGCCTCAACCCGCACGCGGGTGAGCAAGGAGCATTGGGCAAAGAGGAGGAAATGATCATCGCGCCGGCAATCGCGGTGCTACGCGCTGAGGGCAGCGACGTGTCCGGACCCTGGTCGCCCGACACGATGTTCACTGCCGCCGCCCGGGCGCGCTACGACGCTGCAATCTGCATGTATCACGACCAGGCGTTGATCCCGCTGAAGACGCTGGACATGGATCACGGCGTCAACGTGACGCTCGGCCTGCCCATCATCCGCACCTCACCCGATCACGGCACGGCGTACGATATCGCCGGCAAGGGCATCGCCAACCCGACCAGCCTGATCGCTGCGATTGAGCTCGCCGCTACGCTGGCGGAGCGGCGCGCGCCGTGAATCCCCTGCGGCACGCGCGGGTTGCAGGTGCTTGGCGGGCCGTGGTCGGCATGCTTTGCCCGCCGGCGTCGGGCCTGGGCCCCGTCCCGCGGTGACCCCAGGCGTAGTCGGCGCGGCGTGGGCCGCCGCGGCGGCAGACCGGCTGCTGGGCGAACTTGCCCGGGTCGCGGCACGCGTCGTGCCGGGGGTGGAAAGCGAGGCCTGAACCGGGCGGCTGCGCGCGGCACGCCGCAAGCGCGTCGTCGAATTCGGCTTCGACAATGCTGACGCCTTATGAAGTCGCGGCGGAAACCCGCCCATATGGTAACGTGTGCCGAGTGTTCCGGAGACCCGCATTGCCGTCAGCCTCGTCAACAACCTTCTCGCCAGCCTCTCGGGGCTGGTCCGGCCGGCGGCTGTGGCTGATAGGGCTCGGCATCGTCACCGTCACGATTCTAGCCGCGACGGCGATGATCCTCGATCTGCGGGATCGCGCGCTGGGCAACTATCGCCGCGAGGTCGCCAATCTCAGCACCGTTCTGGCGGAGCAAACACAGCGCTACGTCCAGGTGGCCGACCTGGTGCTGCAGGAAGTGCAGGCGCGAGTGGCAACGCTGGCCATCGACGTACCGAAGACGTTCCACACGCGCATGATGGCAGATGACATCCACACTCTGCTGCGCCGCCGCTTGCAGAATCTACCGCAGGCCAACGCTTTCGTGGTGCTGGATGCGGACGGCAACTTGGTCAACACGTCGCGTGATCCACCGACGCTGCCGATCAACGCGGCCGATCGGGACTATTTCCGACATTTCCGGCTCGTGGACGATCCGGGATTGTTCGTCACCGCACCGCTGGTCAATAAAGTCACCGGCCAGCCAACTTTGTTTCTAGTGCGGCGCGTCAACGGCCCCACCCACCGCTTCCTCGGCGTGGTAATGGCTTCGATCGATCTAGAGCACCTGGCCGGGTTCTACCAAGCGATCGGCTTGCCCTCCGGGGAGAGCGTGACGCTCCTGCGCCGCGACGGCCTGGTGGTGGTGCGCTACCCGGACACAACGCATGACGCCGGCAAGCGCATTGCGGTCGGCGCACCTTGGTATGCACTCGTTGCCGACGGTGGCGGAACTTACCGGGCAGACGGCTTTCTGGGCGGCAAGCCGGCGTTGGTATCGGTGAAGCCGTTGTCGGCTTATCCGCTGGTGATCGACGTATCGGTCCCAGAGGATGTCGCGCTCGCCGCGTGGCGGGAGCAGGCGCTGATGCTGGCGGTAGCGGCTCTGATCGCCGCCGGCGGGTTCATCGTCGTGTTCCGGGTTCTCGCAATCGTCTTCCGGCGCCAGCAGATGCAGAATGCCGAGCTTCAGGCCACCACGGCGGCCTTGCGGACGAGCGAGCAGCGGCTGGCGGAGAAATCGAGGCTGCTTGAGACGACGCTGGAACACATGGACCAGGGCCTGATGATGATCGCCAACGATCGCACCATTCCGGTTTCTAACACTCGTGCGGCGGAGCTGCTGGACCTCCCACGCGAGCTGTTGGCGGGGTGCCCGCGTTTCGAGGATGTACTGACCTACCAATGGAGCCAGAACGAGTTCATCGGCAGCGACCAGAGATTCCAAGACTTCGTGCGCCGCGCGCTGCTGCTCGATGGGCCGCGCCTCTATGAGCGCACGCGTCCGAACGGACGGGTGCTAGAAGTGCGTACGACGCCGCTGCCGGACGGTGAGGCCGTGCGCACCTTCACCGACGTAACCGAGCGGCACGCGGCCTCCGTGGCTCTGGCGCAAGAGAAGGAGCGGGCGGAAGCCGCCAACCGTGCCAAATCGGAATTCCTGGCGAACATGAGCCATGAGCTGCGCACACCGCTGAACGCCATCATTGGCTTTGCGGAGCTGATCCGCGACCAGGCACGCGGCCCGCTTCCGGCGGAATACGTGCAGGACGCGCGCGACATCCACGCCAGCGGCCAACATCTACTGGAGTTGATCAACGAGCTGCTGGATCTGTCGAAAATCGAGGCCGGGCGCTACGACTTTATCGAAGAGAACCTGGACCTTGGCCGACTGGTGCGCCGCTGCGCCGGCATGGTGTCGCTGCGCGCGCGCGAAGGCGGCGTGACGGTGCGGGGCGTGGAAAGCGTCAACGGCACGGTGAGCGGCGACCGGCGGGCAATCCGCCAGGTGCTGCTGAACGTGCTGGGCAACGCGGTGAAATTCACGCCGCCGGGTGGCAGCGTGTCGCTGAGTATGGACCGCCGCGACGACGGCAGCCTGGTGCTGGCGATTGCCGATACCGGCATCGGTATCGAGCCGGCTGCCTTGGACACTCTATGCGAGCCGTTCCGCCAGGCGGATGCATCGATCAGCCGGCGGTTCGGCGGAACAGGTCTCGGACTGGCGATCAGCCGGAAGCTGCTGGCGCTGCACGATGCGGTACTGGAGATCGAAAGCCGGCCCGAGGAGGGTACGACCGTACGCATCGTGTTCCCGAAGGCACGCATCGTTGCGCGCGAGCCGGCTGTGCACGCCGATTGATCTCGGTCGCTTGACGCGGCGTTGGCTGCGCAGCACATGCGAAGGATGCTGGATGCGTTTGTGCTTCCCGACGAAGCTTCCGCCGCCGATGCGATCGCCGCGATCGGCGACGAGCTCAGCGTGTTCGACGACTGGATGGAGCGCTACCAATTCATCATCGAGCTGGGTCGGAAGCTGCCGCGGTTCCCCGACGAATGGGCGGACGACGCGCATCGCGTGCCCGGCTGTCAGAGCCGCGTGTGGATGGAAGGAGCGCTGCAAGACGGCCGGCTTTACCTTGCCGGCGTGTCAGACGCGGCGATCGTCTCCGGGCTGATCGCGCTGCTGCTGCGGGTCTATTCCGGCCGCACGCCGGAGGAGATTGTCGCGACGGACTCTGTGTTCCTGAAGGAGCTTGGACTGCTGGAGGCACTGTCCACCAACCGCGGCAACGGCATCGCGGCGATGGCGCGGAAGATACGCGAACTGGCGGCGTTGCAGCGGGCGGGGTGACCACCGCGCGGACCAATGCCTCGGTCGGTCCCGCGCCCCGCGTCAGGGCCGGCCCTTATGGCCGCTACGCCCACCTTTGCGGTACGCGATGGAGAGTAAGGTATGCAACCGCCGCCACCAGCCTGGGACAAGCGCAGGGCCAAGGGGCGGCGATGACCGAGCCTTGGGGCCTTTCATGACATCGCCATCATTTACGCTTCGCCCGATCGGCACGTTGCACACGCCCTGGCGTAGCATCGCGGACTGCCCGCGCAACGGACGGCAGCCTGACCCAGCACCGCTCTGCAGTGCGCACGTGTTGCCCGAGTTCGTTGCAGGCTTGCACAGCCTCGAGACCTTCTCCCACCTGATCCTCCTCTACTGGATGGACCAGGTGACAGCGCCGGAGCTGACGTTCGCCCCGCCGTTCGACAGCCAAGTGCGCGGCATTTTCTCCGCGCGCAACCCACGGCGGCCCAACCCGATCGGGCTGTCAGTGGTGGCGTTTGAGGGCTTCGTGGCGCCGAGCCGCCTGAACGTGCGTTTCCTCGACTGCGTCGACGGAACGCCGCTACTCGACATCAAACCGTACCTGACGACGACTGACTGCGAACCGGCCGCGAGCATGGGCTGGCTCGAGCCGCACGCAACGCGCAACCGCAACACCTCGCGCGGCTGAGTCCGGCATGCGGCAGCCGTTCGCCCTGGTGATCCCGGCGCTATGGGCGATGTGGGGCGTCTATTGGATCATCGCGAGCGCTTTCGCCAAGCCGGTGCGCCGGCGCGAGTCCGCTGCCTCGCGCGTGTCGCATGTGGTGCCGCTGGTGCTCGGGGCCGCGTTGCTGGCTTCGCGGCGTCTGGCCGGCCCGGCGCTCGCCGCGCGCTTTCTGTCGCGGGGGCTCGCGTGGTTCTGGCTGGGGACGGCGATGGTCGTCGCTGGGCTGCTGTTTGCCGTCGTCGCGCGCAGGCACCTCGCGGGCAACTGGAGTGGCACCGTCACGCTCAAGCAGGACCACACCCTGACGCGCAGCGGGCCGTACCGCTACGTTCGGCATCCGATCTACACCGGCATGCTGCTGGCGGTGCTGGGAACCGCTGTGGCGGAAGGGGAGTGGCGGGGACTGGTGGCGTTCGCCGCGGTGCTGGCGGCGTTTCTGCGGAAGGTCCGCATCGAGGAGCAGTTCATGCTGGAGGCGTTCGGGGAGGAGTATCGACGCTATCGACGGGAGGTGCCGGCGCTGCTTCCCTGGTGGGGTGAGAAGGGCCGCGCTTTCTAGCCTGCCGCTGCGCGCCGTCGCTGGCGTGCCGGTGGCTCAACGGGCCGGGCGTCGTCATCTTCGTCTTGTGGCGAGATCGCCGTCAGCAGGGCCTCGCGCAGCTGCGTGAGCCGACGTTCATTCTCCACCTTCAGTCCGAACACATCCTTCACATAAAACACGTCCACCGCGCGCACGCCGTAAGTCGTCACGTGCGCAGAGGAAATCTGCAGCCCCTGATCGGTGATCGCCGCGGTCACGTCGTGCAGGAAGCCAGGCCGGTCGCGTCCGTTTACTTCCACCACGGTGTAGGTGTGAGATGCGTGGTTGTCGATCACCACGCGTGGCGGCACGTGGATCGCGCGCATGCGCCGGCCCAACACCATTTTCGACAGGTTGCGGATTTCGGTCGCCAGCCGCAGCCGCCCTGACAGCGCCTGCTCAATCAGTACGGAAAGCCGCGCGAGCCGGTGCGGCGCATCGAATGCACCGCCCGCCGCGTCCTGGATCCAGAACGTATCCAAGGCCATGCCGTTGGTGAGGGTGTGAATCCGCGCATCGACGATGGACGCGCCCGCCACTGCCAGCGCGCCGGTGATCTGCGAGAACAACCCCGGGTGGTCGCTGCAATACACCGTCACCTCGGTCACCGCACGCGCCGGCAGCGGCTGGGTGTTCACGGTCAGCGGCGCTTTGCGCGCTTCCGCATCGCGCACGAGGCGCGCGTGCCGCGCATGCGTCTCCGGATCGAACGACAGCCAGTAGCCCGGATAGCCGAGGCTGGTGAAATTCGCGATCTCTTCCTTCGACCAGTCCGATAGCAGCCCTGCCGCCGCGTGCTTGGCTCGCTGCACGCGCACGTCGCGCTCGGTGGTGGAAAGCCCGCCCGCCAGCACGTCTGCCACCCGCGCGTACAGTTCGCGCAGCAGCGTCGCCTTCCAGTTGTTCCAGACCTTCGCCGACACCGCACGCATGTCGGCAACGGTTAGGATCAGCAGCAGCCGCAGACGCTCCGGCGATTGGATGATGTCCGCCACATCGACGATTGTCTTCGGATCGTCGATGTCGCGCTTGAACGCGATCGTAGACAGCAGCAGGTGATGCAGGACCAGCCAGGAGACGGTCTCGGTTTCCTCTGCTGTCAGCCCCAGCGCCGGCCCGACTTCAAGCGCGAGCTCCGCACCGATCTGCGAATGATCGCCGCCCCGGCCCTTGGCGATGTCGTGCATCAGCATCGCGAGGTACAAAGCCCGCCGCGACTGCACGTGCTCGACCAGCTCCGAAGCGATCGGCGCTACGTCCTGAAGCTCGCCGCGTTCCATCGCGTTCAGCACGCGGATCGCCTCGATCGTGTGTTCGTCGACGGTGAAAATGTGATAGGTGTCGAACTGCATCTGCCCGACGATGCGTGCCCAGTCGGGAATAAAGCGGCTGAGGAACCCCGTCTCGTTCATCACCCCCAACCAGCGTGCGCCGTCGGGATGCTGACCGCCGACGATGCCACCCCGATGGCGCTCGGGTTCGCGTCCGCACATCAGATCCATGAACAAGTCGGCAGCTTTCTTGTTGCCGCGCAGATCGACGGCGCGCCGCTCGTTCTGGATCAGTGAGCGCAAGGCCAGCGGGTGCAGTTCGAGGCTGCGATCCCGTGCGACGCGCAAAATGCGCAGCATCTGGATCGGCTCGGCATCGAAATCGCGGCCGCTGATCGGCATCAGCATGCCTTCCGCCAGCACGAAGCCGGCCTTCACCAGCGCCGGATCCGTCTCCGCCGCAACCGCCGGGGGGCCTAGGGCCTGGCGGAGAATCGCCGGCTCCAGAATGCGCGTCAGCCGCGCGACTTCGCGCGCGGTCAGGAAGTAGTGGCGCATGAAGCGCTCAACCCCGTCCTGCTTGCCGTGCCGCGTGTAGCCCATGCGCGCGCCGACCACGGGCTGCATGTCGAAGGTCAGACGTTCCTCGGCGCGACCGGCGACATAATGCAGGTGGAAGCGGACGGTCCAGAGGAATTCCCAGGCGCGGCGGCCGTGGCGTGCCTCGGTGTGCGTCAGAATGTCGCCGACATCCGCGAGCTCACCCATGGTTTGTGTGTCGTAGACGTAGCGAGCGATCCAATAGAGCGTCTGCAGGTCGCGCAGCCCGCCGCGGCCTTCCTTGATGTTTGGCTCGACCATAAATGGGCTGTCGCCGTAGCGGCGGTGCCGCACCGCGCGCTCCGCCTGCTTCGCCGCAATGTAGTCGGCGACGCCGGCTTCCTTGCACGCCTGGCGGAACCGCTGATGAAACGCCGCGAACAACGACGCATCGCCAGCAAGATAGCGTGCGTCCAGCAGCGCGGTCCGGATGGTCGTGTCTTTGCCGCCTTCGACCAGGCAATCCTCGATCGAGCGCGTCGCGTGGCCGACCTTCAACCCCAGGTCCCATAGGAAGTAGAGGATGTACTCGACCAGCCGGAGCGTGTGCTGCGACGGCTTCTCGGCGGTGAGGAACAACAGATCGATGTCGCTGAACGGCGCCAGTACGCCGCGACCGTAACCGCCGGTCGCGGCAATGCTCAGCTGCTCCGGTTCGTCGAGGCCCAGGCTGGTGT
>JASHVB010000575.1 GCA_030039695.1 Acetobacteraceae bacterium | reverse complement strand
AGCGGCGTTACACAAGTCGGGCTGCATCCAGATGTTGTGTCAAGACAGCGCAGCGTTGCTGGCCACCGGCCTCAAGCACTGCTGGCGCGGCGAACGTTCCGGACCTGACGCACGGGTGGCCACGCGCTCGGTCACGTCTTCCGCGATACCGCGCAAGCCACACCGTCCGCACGACCCGGGTCGTGCAGCGCTACGGCCGGAGATTGTGGCTCAGGCGGCCGGCGGGACCCGGACCATGCCCGCCGGCCGCACGGCGAGCCTAGCTCTGCGACAGGTTGACGGCCGCGGTGCGACCGTTCTGCTGTTGCTCGACATCAAATCCGATCTTCTGGCCCTCGCTGAGGCTCCTCAGGCCTGCTTTCTGCACGGCGCTGATATGGACAAAGATGTCCTTTCCCCCGGTATCCGGTGCGATGAAGCCATAGCCCTTCGTCGGATTGAACCACTTCACGGTGCCGTTCGGCATCGACGCGTTGCCTTTCTGCCTGCGAGCGGCGCCGTCCGGAACCCTGGCGCCGCCCAATTGAACAGGAGCGCCGGGAAAAGCTACTTGCTCTCCCTGGACGCCCATCCCCGTGTGGCCGGTGCGCCGGGAGCTTTGTAAGCGGCCCCGGTTCGCCCACCACGGGGCAACGATACGCCGAGTAACGCCCTCGCCGCAATGAATCCTGCAAAATTTGCCCGCGACGGGGTTTCGCCGTCATAAGAGGGGCGTTCCCTGACGGGGAGCGTACGCTGGCTGCTCGTGCCGGCGCCGACGGACGCCAGGTGGCTGGCGGTCTGGCGCAAAACGCACTAAACTATAGGTTCGGACCAGCCGGCCCGAAGGCGGAGGCAGGGGACTCCATTCGCCGGCCCTGCGCACGGAGAGAATTCAATGGGTAGCTTCAGCATTTGGCACTGGATGGTCGTGCTGCTGGTCGTTCTGCTGCTGTTTGGCGGCGGCAAGGTCAGCAGCCTGATGGGCGACTTTGCCAAGGGCATCAAGGCGTTCAAGAAGAATATGGCCGAGGGCGACGACGCCTCGATGGAGGCGAGCGCCGACAAGCCGAGCGGATCGCTTTCAGGGCCGGCCGGCGAAGCCGCGCCGCGCACCTCGCAACGCGAAACCACGACAGCGCGGTAGCCTGGACCAGCGCTGGCTGGCGCGGATCGGGTGGTCCGCCGCGCGTCGGGGTTGCGCGCGGGTCGTCGCGGCATGCAGGGCGAACTATCTATTCAGCACGTGACCCGCGATCGCGCGCCGTCGGGCGTCGTCGCACGGAGGAAAGCATATGGGTGAATTCAGCATCTGGCATTGGCTGGTGGTGCTGCTGGTGGTTTTGCTGTTGTTCGGCAGCGGCAAGATGAGCAGCCTGATGGGCGACTTTGCCAAGGGCATCAAGGCGTTCAAGAAGAACATGGCGGACGACCCACCGGAGCCGGCGGAAGGGCCGCCCGCGTCGATCTCCAGCCCAGCCGGCAGCCCCGCCCCCCGAACCCCAGTGCGCGAGACCACCGAGGCGCACTGAAGATCCCGCCCGCTCGCCTTGCACGAAGGCCTAGCGGGGCAGGTGTTGCGGACAACACCCGCCCCTGAGCCGCCTGGCGCACAGCGGGAGCGAGAAGTCAGTTAGCCCTCATTCCGCCGCGACAGCCATCGCCGGCACGTGCGCGTGCAGAAAGCGCCGAACGCGGCCGATTGTCCGTGCCTTCAGCTCCGGCGGCTCTTTCCACGGGAACACGGTGAACTCGGCGTTCGGGCAAAGCGACGCGACATCCAGCGATGCCTGGTATGGATGTGCAACGGTCTCGTCCGGCAGCACCAGCATCGGCGTCTGGCACGTCCGCGCGAATTCGCGCGAAACGCTGTAAACGAAGTCGGGCTGCACGCGATACAGGTTGTGCAGATATTGCTCGACCATCGCCATGTTCAGGTCGGACCGGTTCTTCAGCAGCTCCGGGGCCCACACGTCGCGGCCCGAGCGATACATGTAGTCAGGATCGTCGTCGCGGTGCCCGACGGTCTGCACCAGCACCGCCGCAACCACACGTTCCGGCGCACGCTGCATCAGCTTCATCGCGAAGCAACCGCCGATACAGTAGCCCATGTAGAAGAACTGTTTGATGCCGAGATGGTCCATTAGCCCAAGCTGATCGTCGGCAAACGCGTCCCACGGATTGCCGGTCGGGATCGGACCGGTCGATTCCCCACCGTTGGCGTTGCGCTGATCCATGGTGATGCAGCGAAAGTCGTGTTTGAATTCCTCCATCGAATCGAACACCGCGGTCGGCCAGTTGCTGACGCGCGAATTTAAGCCGCCGCCGGGCGTGACCAGCAGTGGAAAGCCGCGACCGGCTTCCTCATAGCGAATGCGAACGTCGCCTCTCTGATAGAACGGCATGCGGTGATTCTCCTTCCCCTGGGTTGTGTCCCGCCATCGTGGGCGGGGCCTCTGCCCATCAGTTCAACCCGATTTTTGCAAGCGCTCAACCCCGACGCTGTCGCATCGGCACGGGTCACTGAAATTCGAATGTCTCGCGCAGCGTCGGCGTCTCGGCTCGCGGATCGACCATTTCCACCGCGAGCTGTCCCATCGCACGTTGTTCGCCGTGCGCCTGGACCGTAACCTCGCAGCCTCGAGCCGAACGATGCCGGGGCGGCAATTCCCGCTGATCCGCGTGCGCCGAGAAACCATTGATAGTGTGCACGCCAGGACGGACCGGAATAGCCTCACCCCACAGCGCGTGCTGCGAGCGTTGTGGCCGCGGGTTCGCACGGCGATCCTGCGTCATCGCGAGGCGCACAACGCCGGGGCAATCCCTTCACGCCTGCGCAACCCTGAGCGAAATTGGTCCGGTGCAGCGCGGCTCGCAATGACAGGTCGCTACACCAGCCGCGCCTGCCGCACCGCTGCCGCTACGAAGCCAGCAAACAACGGATGTGGAGCGAAAGGCTTCGACTTCAGCTCCGGATGGTACTGCACCCCGACGAACCACGGATGGTCGGGCAGCTCGATGATCTCCGGCAGCACGCCGTCAGGCGACATGCCGGAGAAGCGTATTCCGGTCGCTTCCAGGCACGCTTTGTAGTGCACATTCACTTCGTAGCGATGGCGATGGCGCTCCTCGACGCGCGCGACACCGCCGTACAGCTCCGATACCAGCGAGCCTGGCGTCAGCACCGCCGGATAGGCGCCCAGGCGCATCGTGCCGCCGAGATTGCCGCCTTCCAACCGCCGCTCAATCTCGTTGCCGCGCGCCCATTCGGTCAGCAGCCCGACCACCGCCTTGTCGCAGGGTCCGAACTCGCTCGATGACGCATCGTGCAGGCCGGCTAGGTTGCGGGCAGCTTCTATCACGGCCAGCTGCATGCCGAAGCAGATGCCTAAGAATGGTACGTTGCGCTCTCGCGCAAAGCGCACCGCCTCGATCTTGCCGGGCGTGCCGCGTTCACCGAAGCCGCCGGGCACCAGAATGCCGTTGACTTCTTCCAGGCGGTGCACCGCGCCACCATCCTCGAACACGGTGCTGTCCACCCAGTCGAGGTTAACCTTCACGCGATTGGCAATGCCGCCATGCGTCAGCGCCTCGGCAAGCGACTTATAGCTGTCGAGCAAGTTCGTGTACTTCCCGACGACGGCGATGCGCACTTCGCCTTCGGGCGAGCGGATCGAGTCGACGATGCGGTGCCAACGCGACAGGTCCGGCTCGCCGTCGAACGGCAGACCGAAATGGCGCAGCACTTCACGGTCCATGCCTTCGTCGTGATAGCGAATCGGCACGGCGTAGATCGTGTCGACATCGAGCGCCGCGATAACCG
>JASHVB010000574.1 GCA_030039695.1 Acetobacteraceae bacterium | reverse complement strand
TCACGAATCAGTTGCTCGTCGATCAGCTCCGCCTCACCCGGATGCAGCTTGGTGTAGTGGAATTCGTGCGTGCGAAAATGCCGACGCTCCGCGGGCGTTTCTTCCACGAGTGCGCAATACCTTTTCCAGATGCGCCGCAGAAACGGCGGTGGGTCGATGCCGCGTTCGTGCACCTCGTCGTAGAAGTAATACACGCTCGCCATCACATTGGGCCCGACCGATGCCTTGATGCGGTCGGAATCCGCCGCCTCACCGGGCTCCAGCAGAGCCAGGCTGGTCAGCGTGCAGGTATGGAAGCCAGCCAGATCGCGCCCCTGGCGTGCGGCGCCTTGGCGGACATAGCCCAGAGCTTCGGCCACCGACACGCCGCGCGGCGGAATAGCGAACACAAGCCCATCGCCATGCTCGCCCGCGAGAGCCATTGCACGCGGACCAAAGCCGGACACGTACAGTGGAATCTTGGGCTCCAGCAAGCCGTATCCCGGTTCCGACAGCAGCATTCGGATCGACCTGGTGGTGCTGTTGAAGGTATAATCCACCACCTCGCCACGCAGCAGCGCGGCGAGAACACGCAGGTAATTGTCGAACGCGGCCATGCGCATCGGTCGCTGACCCATGCTGCGCATCGCCGTATTGCCGGTGCCAATGCCCAGGAACACGCGGCCCGGCGCCAGGCGGTTCAAGGTCGCCATGGCGGCCACCTGCACCGGCGGAATGCGTGTGCCGCAGATGGCCGTGCCAGGGCCGATACGCAGGCGCCGAGTCTCGCGTGCGGCCAGCGCCAGCACTGCGTAGCAATCCGCGAAGAGCATCTGGCTGTCAGCGACCCAGATCGAGTCGTAGCCAAAGGACTCGACGTGTGGAAAGAATCCGATTTCGTCGATGTTGGCCATGACGCAGAAGCCGAATTTCATGTCGTCACCCACTCTGTTGGTGCGCCGATTGGACAGCACCGACTTTCCCGCCACAATAACCTAGTGCAGGAGGTCGGCATGACAACACTGATCCGAAACGCGGCCTGGATTGTTGCCTGGGATAACAGCGCGGGCCGGCACGCATATCTGCGTGACGCGGATCTGGCGTTCGACGGCAATACCATCAGCTTCGTCGGCAGGAACTACACCGGTCCAGCCGACGAAACCATTGATGGCCGTGCGCTGCTGCTGATTCCGGGTCTGGTCGACATCCACTCGCATCCCAGCACCGAGCCCTTCTTCCGCGGCATTCGCGAGGAACATGGCGTGCCGGCGATGTTCATGAGCGGGCTGTACGAACGCTCCTTTGCGTTCCGGACCGACGCCGAGGGCCGTCGCGCGGGTAAGACAGTCGCTTATTGCGAAATGCTGCGTACGGGCGTCACTACCGTCGCTGATCTGTCGGGGCCCGATCCGTGGTGGCTCGACCTTGCGGCGCAAAGCGGACTGCGCGTGTTCCTGGCGCCAGGCTTTGCATCGGCACGCTGGCATCTGGAGAACGAGTGGCAGATCAAATATGTATGGGACTATGCCGCGGAAAAGCGTGGACTCCACGATGCGCTGGCGCTGATCGAGCGCGCAAAGCAGCATCCAACGAATCGGCTATCCGGGATTGTTTTCCCTGCGCAGATCGACACCTGTACTGAAGCACTGTTGCGCGACGCTTACGCAGCGGCAGAGGCAGGCGGCCTGCCATTCACCACACATTGCGCGCAGAGCGTCAACGAGTTCAACGAAATGTTGAATCGCCACGGTCGCACGCCGATCCGCTGGGCGCGCGACATCGGCGTGCTGAGCCCGCGGTCGATTCTCGGTCATGCGATCTTCACGGACGACCATTCTTGGACGCGCTGGCACACCAAGGATGATGTGCGGATTCTGGCGGAGACCGGCGCGTCAGTGGCACATTGTCCGTCGCCGTTCGCGCGCTATGGCCAGATGCTCGAGGACTTTGGCCGCTACCGCCGGGCCGGTGTGAATATGGGACTGGGAACTGATGTGTCACCGCATAATCTGATCGAGGAAATGCGCCTGGCTGCGATTCTGGCGCGCATTGCGGCACACGACATCGCCACGACCAACACGGCGGAGATGTTTCATGCGGCGACGGTAGGCGGCGCGCAGGCATTGGGACGGGACGATATCGGCCGGCTGACGGTTGGTGGACGCGCTGATGTGGTGCTGATCGACCTCACCAATCCGTTCATGCTGCCCGCGCGTGATCCGCTGCGCTCCCTGATCTACACAGCGGCCGATCGTGCGGTGCACACGGTCTTCGTCGATGGGCGCAGGGTGGTCGATGCGGGGCGGGTGCTGACGCTGGACCACGCCGAGGCGCTTGCTGTGCTGGCCGAAGCGCAGGCGCGCATGATGGCGGCGGTGCCGGAGTATGATTGGGCGGCACGGCGGGCGGAGCAAATTGCGCCATTGAGTCTGCCGCCCATCTGAACCTTTCCGGCGAAGCCGGAGAGATCGACGCGCGGAGCACCGAGGGCCGGCAGGGCGCGGTTGTGCACATTCCGTGTGCGTGCCCGATACGCTCACCCGCATCGCTTCGCTCGGTGACCGGTACCGCGCACCGTGCGGGCGAGGTTTCAGACGATCGGGCAGCTCATGATGTGCTGGCGGTATGCCGGCCGCTCACACAGGCGGTCGTACCACGCGCGCACATTTGGCAGCGGTGGGCGGTCGAAATCCATGTTGAACCAACGGTGCGCGTGGACACCCCACGGGATGTCCGCCAGCGTGAAATCGGGCCCGGCGATATACGCGTGCCTGCCCAGTCCTGGCTCGATCAGCCGGTAGGCCTTTGCGGTGTCGGCGATGCCCTCGGTGATCGCCGCGGGATCCCGCTTGTCGGACGGCGTGCGCACCAGACCCCAGAAGACGACGCCCATCGGCCGGTTCAACTGCGTCTGCTGCGCGTCCATCCAGCGGTCGATATTCGCGCGCGTGTGCGGATCCTGCGGCCACAGCGTAGAATGCGGCGCATGCCGCGCATGCGCATGGCCCAGGTAGCGCAGGATGACGTTGCTCTCCCACAACGTAAAATCGTCTTCCTGCAATGTCGGCACGAGCTTCGTCGGATTCATGGCCAGGTATTCCGGAGTATCGGTCCTGCCGAAGGAGCCGCCGACATCGACGCGCTCGAACGGGAGGTTGAGCTCGCCGAGCCCCCACAGCACCTTCATCACGTTGCTGGATGTGGCGCGACCCCAGACGATGCGGCGCATGGGTTTCCTCCGGTGTCGCGATGGTTGGGGAACCTAGGCCATAGGCGCGGCACGGGCAACTTGCGCGTGGCGCCGGTCCGGCCCACATCCGGCCGCATGCCGAACCTGTCCATCCGTACCATCGGTCTGCTCTGCGCGCTGAGTGCCGGCGTGGCGCTTGGCACGGCACTTGGCGTGGAGCATTGGGGGGGCCTTGCCCCTTGCGCGCTTTGTCTGGTCGAACGCTGGCCGTATCGCGTCGCCATCGTGCTGGGATTGCTAGCCGTCGTCGTGCCGCCACGGGTGGCGCGAGTGCTGCTGATGCTCGCAGTGCTGACGATGCTCGCGAATGCGGCGATCGCCTTCGTGCATGTCGGCGTAGAGATGCACTGGTGGCCCAGCCCCTTGCCCGAATGTGCCGCACCCACGATCAGCGGCGGAACGATCGCGCAGCAGCTCGCGAGCATGCCGGCGCAACCGGCGAAGCCATGCGATGCGCCGTCCTATCTGATCCCGGGGCTGCCGATCTCCATGGCGGCTATGGATCTGATCTTTGCACTTGGATTTGCCGTCGTCTTGGGGATTCTGCTGTGGCTCGAGGCGAGGCAGCGGGCATGAGCGCCCCGCGCGGTCTGCCGGGAGATCGGCCACCAGGCGTGTCGGTGGAGCGGATGATCCGCGTCGATCACGCGGGCGAATACGGTGCCGTGCGAATCTACGCTGGCCAGCTTGCGGTGCTGCGCCATTCGGCGAAAGCCGAGGTGGTGCGCGAAATGGCGGAGCAAGAAGGCAAGCATCTGGCAGCGTTCAATGAGCTGGTCGCGCGCCGCCGTGTGCGCCCGACGGCAATGCTGCCGCTATGGCACCTGGCCGGGTTCGCGCTGGGGGCGGTGACGGCGGCGTTGGGCGAGCGTGCGGCGATGGCTTGCACTGTCGCGGTCGAGGAGGCAATCGATGCGCATTACGCTGGCCAAATCGATGCGCTGAGCGATGACGAAGCAGAATTGCGTGACCGGATTGCGCGGTTTCGTGATGAGGAGCTGCGTCATCGCGACACAGGGCTCGCACATGGCGCGCGAGAAGCGCCAGGCTATCGGTTGTTGTCAGCCGCGATCAAGGCCGGATGCCGCGCCGCGATCGTGATCAGCGAGCGGCTGTAGTAGACCTCTTCACCTGGATATCGCGTGGATCTGCGCCTCCGCTGGACGTCGCGCCGCGCCCGCGCCGGGGGTAGCCGGCCGCACCGACACGTCGGTGCGGCGGCGCCTTCGACCTGAACCGACCGTTACCCCCTTACGACCACCTGCCCCTTCATGAACGGGTGCACACCGCAGACGTAGTCGTATTTCCCCGCCTTCCGGAACGTGTAATTGAAGCTGTCGTTGGTATCGAGCGGATTCGACCGCAGCTGCAGCGCAGGGCAGACGATGCTGTGAATCGTCTGATCCTGGTTCGTCCAGGTCACCGTAG
>JASHVB010000573.1 GCA_030039695.1 Acetobacteraceae bacterium | reverse complement strand
AGCGCCGGCACCAGGCGGTACATCAGCGGCTCCTTGGCGCCAAGGAGCGTCGCGTGCCGCATGGCGCGGCGCATGATGCGGCGGAGCACATAGCCGCGGCCCTCGTTCGACGGCAGCACGCCGTCGGCGATCAGGAAGGCCGTGCTGCGCAAATGGTCGGCGATAACGCGGTGGCTGACCTTGTGCAGACCGTCCGGGTCCTGCCCGGTCGCCTCGGCACTGGCGAGGATCAGCGCGCGAAAGGTGTCCGTGTCGTAGTTGTCGTGCTTGCCTTGCAAGATGGCGGCGAGCCGTTCCAGTCCCATGCCGGTGTCGATGCTGGGCCGCGGCAGATTCACCCGATGGCCGGGGGGACCTTCCTCGAACTGCATGAACACCAAGTTCCAGATCTCGACGAATCGGTCGCCGTCCTCGTCCGGACTGCCGGGTGGACCGCCGGGAATGTGCGAGCCGTGGTCGTAGAAAATTTCGCTGCACGGGCCGCATGGGCCGGTCTCGCCCATGCGCCAGAAATTAGCGTCGGTGGCGATGCGGATGATCCTGTCCTCTGGGAGCCCGGTGACCTTCTTCCAAATCGCTGCTGCGTCATCGTCCTCGGCGTAGACGGTAACCAGTAGCTTGTGCTTCGGCAGTCCGTAATCACGCGTGATCAGCTCCCAGGCGTAGGGGATCGCGGCTTCCTTGAAATAGTCACCGAAGCTGAAATTGCCGAGCATCTCGAAGAACGTGTGATGCCGCGCCGTGTATCCCACGTTGTCGAGGTCGTTGTGCTTACCGCCGGCGCGCACGCATTTTTGCGCCGTGGTGGCGCGCGCATACGGGCGCTTCTCCTGGCCGGTGAAGACGTTCTTGAACTGCACCATACCCGCGTTGGTGAACATCAGCGTCGGGTCGTTGCGCGGCACGAGGGGCGAGCTGGCGACCACCGTGTGCCCGTTGCGTGCGAAATAGTCGAGGAAGGTGGCGCGGATGTCGTTGCTGCTGGCCATGGCGGTCAGTTGGTGTCCTGAAGGTGTGGGCGAAAGGAGGGGACGTAGCGCGGGGAGGGGCGGAAGTCACGCGGGGCGGAGGACAACGGAGCCGGGGCCAAGAGCTTACACGCGGCGCCCGGGCGCGGGCAGCGCGAGGGCGGTCAAGAGCGCGCAGGCCGATCCGGACGCTCTGCCGGATGCGGCCGTGCTGCGCCGCCGCGTCGATGGCCGCGTCGAGTTCCCCCAAACGACACGGTGCATGCGGATGTCACCCGGCGGGCCGCATTGCACCTGCATCCTCACCGCTCGGCACCGCTGCAACAGCAACCCGCTACATCGTCGCGCCGATCACCCATGGTGCGAACTCGGCCGCGCCGAAATCGAACGTCTCACTCTTGGTCTGTTCACCGCTTGCCACGCGCAGCATCAGTTCGAAGATCCGCTGGCCGCATTCCTGCACCGTCTCGTCGCCGTCGAGGATCGTCCCACAGTTGACGTCCATGTCATCTTCCATCCGCCGATACATCGGCGAGTTTGTTGCCAGCTTGATGGAAGGCGCCGGCTTGCAGCCGAACACAGACCCGCGGCCCGTGGTGAAGCACACCATGTTGGCACCGCCCGCCACCTGACCCGTCGCCGCAACGGGATCGTAGCCGGGCGTATCCATAAACACGAAGCCCCTCGCGGTAACTGGCTCGGCATAGCCCACCACATCGACCAGGTTAGTCGAGCCCGCCTTGGCCATCGCGCCGAGCGACTTCTCCAGAATTGTCGTCAGTCCGCCCGCCTTGTTGCCGGGTGAGGGATTGGCGTTCATCTCCGCACCCTCGCGCTGCGTGTATGCCTCCCACCAACGCATCAGAGCGACCAGCTTCTCACCGACCTCGCGCGACACCGCGCGTCGCGTCAGCAGGTGCTCTGCACCGTAAGTCTCCGGCGTTTCGGACAAAATCACCGTGCCGCCGTGCTGCACCAGCAGATCGCTCGCTGCGCCCAGCGCGGGATTGGCAGAGACGCCGGAATACCCGTCGGACCCGCCACACTGCAGCGCCACCGTCAGTTCGCTCGCCGGCACCGGCTCGCGCGTCACCGCGTTCGCTTCCGCCAGCACATCCTTCACGAATTCCACGCCAGCGGCGACGGTCTTGCGTGTGCCGCCCATCGACTGGATGTCCATCGCCTTCAACCGCCCTGCGAGGCGTTGTTCCTCCATAAGCCCGCCGATCTGGTTGACCTCGCAGCCGAGCCCCAGCATGACGATGTGGGAGAAATTCGCATGTCGCGCGTAGCCCCCGAGAGTACGGCGCAACAGCCGCAGCCCGTCGCCCTCGCTCATGCCGCAGCCGGTCTTGTGTGTCAGCGCGACCACACCATCGACGTTCGGATATTGTGCCAGCGGATCATCACCGGTGAACGGGTTGCGCCGGAACATATCGGCGACCAGGCCCGCGACATGAGCGCTGCAATTCACGCTGGTGAGGATGCCAATGTAGTTCCGCGTCGCCACGCGCCCATCGGGCCGACGTATGCCCAAGAAGCCCGCGGGCGAATTGGCAGAGGCAGTTGGCTTCGCGTCCACCCCGAATGCATAGTCCTTGGCGAAATCACCCATCTCGCAATTGTGCACGTGCACCTGCTGCCCCGGCTCGATCAGCGCAGAGGCAAACCCGATGATCTGTCCATAGCGTCGCACCGGTTCGCCCACCGCGATCGGCCGCACGGCCACCTTGTGCCCGGCCGGAATGCGCTGCCCCGCCGCCACTCCCTCGGCCACCACTGCGCCAGGCAGCAACGTGGCCCGCGCGATCACCACGTCATCGTCGGGGTGCAGGCGGATTACCGGCGTTGGGGACATGGTTGTGCTCCTTGCTGGTGGAATGGCCGCGGTCCGCCCCGAAATCCATCGGACGAGCGCTGCTCCCCTGCCCGCCCCGCAAGGCCTCGCCTTTGCAATCGATCAGTTGGCTGTATCCGAGAGGCGGTGGTCCGAGCCGCTCGTGACCTCTGCGTCGGCGGCTCCCGGACAAAGCCAAGCAATGCGTTCCAAGGGCGATGCCTTGGGCGGCGGTTCCAAGGAAGCAGAACCTCCAGTGGTCGGGCCGGGGCATGGCGCCGTCTATACCGAACCAACCTGGCCTAGCCCAGCCGCACTCGCGGCGTCTACGGCCGGGGCGAAACGGCTGCAGGCTTCAAACGCCGACAGTTGTCCGCTATCCTGGCGCACTGCCCATCTTATTCGGATCGTGGCGGAGCGGCCCTTACCGGACGCTGCATTGTCCCAACGTCGGCCGCCCGGGCGCGAATGATGAGGTCCCTCGAGGCGCCCGTGGGGGCGTGATGACGTTTGTGTCACTTGCCATGCGACAGGCTTGGCCGATGCTTCGGGGCCGTTCAGTCGCTGAGATGGGTGATCGGCCATGAGCAATAACGCAAGTGTGGACACCCGCATCGTGCTGGTCCGGCACGGCCATGTCGAAGGGATCTTTCCACCGCGCTTTCGCGGACAGACGGATTTACCGCTAACCGCCCGCGGCACGCGGCAGGCAGAAATGACACGGGACCTGCTGGGCTATTTGCCGCACCCCGCTGCAGCTTACGCCAGCCCTTTGTCGCGCTGCATGACGACAGCGGAAATCATCGTCCGGCCTCTGACGCTGCCAGTCGTGCCGATGCCGAGCTTCCTGGACATCAACTACGGCGATTGGCAAGGCCGCAGCTACCAAGAGGTGCAGCAGGCCGATCCCGAAGGCTTTGCCCGCTGGTTCGATGCGCCGCACCTCGCCGTCATCCCCGGCGGCGAGACGCTGTTGCAACTGGCTGAGCGCGTCGCCGAAACCATGCACACCATCGTCGCCAGACACCGCGGCGAGACCGTGCTGCTGGTCGGGCACGATTCAGTCAATCGCACCCTTTTGTTACTCGCACTCGACCTGCCGTTATCGCGGCTCTGGCACCTGCGGCAGGACCCCTGCGCGCTTAATCTCGTGAGCTACCACGACGGTGACGGCTGGCGGGTGCTCAGCGTGAACGAAGCTTCGCATTTGCAATCGTTGCGATGAGCGCGATCAATCGGTCGATGTGATTGATGGACAAGCGCACCCGTTTGGTCAAGGCAAGGTTGGATGGCCGGAGCATTCCGGCCATCCAGCCCTAGAGGGTGCGAAGGCTCGGCGTCGTGAGCGCCTCCCGCCGCCCCTCAGCGCGGCCACAGAGGCGAAGCCCTGACCTTTCCCGCATCAGGACGCGACGTCTCCCGCCGCCTTGCGTGTGGCGGTTACTGCCTCACGCGCAGCGCGCGCCATCAGGCCGCTGTCGTTTGCAATGGTGACAAAGCGGAAGCCCATGCCGATCATACGCGCGGCGTAGGCGGGCGTGGCGTTATGGATACCGGCGAATTTGCCATGGCGTTTACACGAGGCCAGCAGCTTCTCGTAGATGCCGAGGATCAGCGGTTCCTCGCGGTCCAACGTGGGGATCAGACCTAGGGAGAAGCCCATATCGGATGGGCCGACATAGATACCGCTGATGCCCGGGACACTAAGGATCTCGTCGATGTTGTCGATGCCCTCCTGTGTTTCGATCATGGGCATCACCAGGACTTCGTCGTTAGCGATCTTTTGGTAGTTGGACGCCTCGCCGTACATCGCCGCACGGATCGGGCCGTTGCTGCGCTTGCCGGCAGGCGGATATTGGCTGTAGCTGGCCAGCGCCTGCGCTTCCGCCTTGTTGTTGACCATCGGGCAAATCACGCCCCAGGCGCCACCGTCCAGCACCTTGCCGATGATGCCGGGTTCATTCCACGGCACGCGCACCAGTGGTGTGACAGGGTGAGCTGTCATGGCCTGGAAGCACTGCACCATGGATAGATAGTCCTGCACTCCGTGCTGCATATCAACGGTGACGCTATCCCAGCCGCACTGCGCCATCACTTCGGCAGAGAAGCCGGACGGGATCGCAAGCCAGCCGTTGACGCAGGCTTTGCCGGCGGCAAGCCGCGCCTTGAGTTTGTTAGCCACGGGAATTTCCCCCATTGTCGGAAAATGAGAACGCGGACGCTAGGCGCGGGGCGGGTTTGGGTCAACGCGCGACCCGTCGCTACGTCCCCTCGCGCCGCCACGCGCCGATCAGAAGTCCGAGCATCAGCGGCAGCGCCGCCCATGACGGCAACACCGTCAG
>JASHVB010000572.1 GCA_030039695.1 Acetobacteraceae bacterium | reverse complement strand
AGCTGGACCTGGCACGACCACGGCAACGATACCGACCAGCCGATGGTCTGGCTGGACGGGCTCGATATTCCGATCGTGCGCCTGTTCGACGCAAGTTTTATGGAACCATCCAACGCCGACAGCCAGACGGTCAGCCGACCGGCCGGTGACAGTTACGCGCGTTATGGCGCGAACATGCTGCCGGTGGATTACCAGCCGGCACGGGCGTCTCCGGTGTTCAATTATCCTTACGAGCGCACCCGGGAGGCGTTGCAGACTCTGGCGCGGAACGGCGAACCCGACGCGCACTTCGGCTACAAGCTGCGCTATGTGAACCCGGCGACGGGTGGTTCGCCGATGCCGACGATCGGCGCGTGCATGCAGTTGCTGCCCGGGGGTTTTGCCACCGCGCCGTACCGCAGCACCGACGGCACCGTGTATGCCGTGGTGGACGGCGAGGGCGAGACAGTGGTTGGCGAGACAACGCTGCGCTGGAAGCCACGTGACGTTTTCGTTGTGCCAAGCTGGCAACGGCATCAGCATCGCGCGGCGTCAGAGGCGGTGTTGTTCTCGTTCTCTGATCGCCCCGTGCAGGATGCGCTGGGGCTGTGGCGCGATGAACGGCTGCAGTAGCGGGCAGCGGGATGATGACGACGCCCCCCGCCCCCCGTGAGGGGCAGCACACGGCTGAGGGGAAGCACACGGCTGTGGGGTGGTACGTGCGACGAGGGCTTTGCCGGTTGGCACCCGGCGCCCCGCAGTTCTCTCCCAACGGCGGACGGGGCCATCGCGCATGAAGCCACGTATTCTGATCGCCGGTGCCGGACTATGCGGTCTGACCACAGCACTGGCCCTGCTGCAGCGCGGCTATGATGTCCGCATCTTTGAGCAAGCAAGCGAGTTGCGCGAAGCCGGCGCCGGCGTACAGTTGGGCTCGAACGGCACGCGCGTGTTGATCGCGCTTGGGCTGGCAGACGCGATGCGGCACGTCGTCTGCGAGCCAACGGGCAAGGAAATCCGTCTCTGGACCACCGGGCAGCGCTGGGGGGTATTCGACCTCGGTGCCGAATCAGTGCAGCGTTACGGCGCACCGTACTGGTTCGCACATCGCGGTGACTTTCATACGGTGCTGTTGCACGCGGTGCGGGCCATCGCTCCGGACGCCGTACGGGCCGGTGTTGCGTGCACCGGTTATGAGCACGCCGCCGGCGGTGTGACGCTGCATCTGGCCAACGGCGATCATGTCAGCGGCGATGTGCTGCTGGCCGCAGATGGCGTGCACTCCGCGATCCGCCGGCAGATGTTCGGCGAAGGCCGCGCGCACTTCACCGGCATCATCGCCTGGCGCGGGCTGGTGCCGATGGAACGACTGCCACCACATATGCGCGGCCGCGTCGGCACCAACTGGGTCGGCCACGGCGGTCACGTCGTTACCTATCCGCTGCGCCGCGGCGAAATTCTGAATTTCGTTGGCGCGGTCGAGCGCAATGACTGGCGTGTTGAATCATGGACCGCGGCGGGTACGCGCGACGAATGCGCGCAGGACCTGGCGCGCTGGCACGACGACATCCAGACGATCATTCGCAACATCGACGTGCCGTACAAATGGGCATTGCTCGGCCGCGATCCGCTGGCGCACTTCGCCCACGGCCGCGTCTGCCTGCTGGGTGATGCGGCGCACCCGACGTTACCCTTCCTGGCGCAGGGCGCGAACATGGCGCTGGAGGACGCGGTGATCGTCGCACGTGCTCTCGACGCGTTTCCGGTGGAGGTGGCGCTACGGCGGTTTGAGGCGGCTCGACTGGAACGGACCGCCGCGGTCGTGCGCGGATCAGCGGACAATACGACGCGATTCCACAATCCTGCGCTGGCCGATCCGAACGCCGCGGCGGCATATATCGACCACGAATTCGCCGCGGAGAAGATCCGGCAACGTTATGACTGGCTTTACGAATTTGATGCGCTGACCCAGAGACTTTGATGTCGTTGCGCGGCCTGGAGCGACGACGCCATCCCTGCCGCGGGATCGCTTCGTCACGCCACGCCTGACAAGACACCGGGGCCTGCGTCACCAGCCGGTTCGCAGAGCTTAGTCTGGCGCCGGGGAGCGACATTAAAAGACGATCTTTCTGGCACGACCGGAGTGGCAGCAAAGATCTTTCGTGTTGCGGGCAGATCGAAGGAACCTCCCGGCGAGGTTGTGGGAACCACACCGTAATCAAAGAACCGGCGGCTTCTGCCAAGGCGTGGGGTATGCTCGTTTTTGACGCGTTGTCGATGTACAAGCAACGCGCGTGACGGCATATGTGACCCGGTCGTCGGCCAGCGACGCGTCCGCTCCGCGGCCAGAAAACTTCGGGGCGTGCCCGGGGCCCGGGTCGGGTTCCGTAGCGAAACACCACCAGGGGGATGCAAGGCATGATTGCTCCACGTTTCGGCATATGGGCACTGGTGCATGGCAGCCGCGGCGCTCTGCAGGACCCCGACGAACCGTTCGATGCATCGTGGGACCGTAACAGGCGCCTGGTGTTGGAGGCCGAAGCGCTGGGCTACGACTCGACACTGATCGCCCAGCACACGGCCAATCCCTACGATGACAACTGGGACGAACTGGAGGCATGGACGGCGTCGGCGGCACTTGCCGCCTTGACCCGGCGCATCGAAATCATCGCCGCCATCAAGCCACCGCTTTACCACCCGGTGGTGCTCGCCAAGATGGCGCAGCAGATCGAGCATGTCTGCAAGGGTCGCTTTGCAATCAATCTGGTGAATGCCTGGAATCGACCGGAATACGAGAAGGCTGGCATCGCGTTCGCACCCCATGATGAACGCTATGCTTATGGCCGCGAGTGGATATCGGTCGTGGAACCACTGCTACGCGGCGAACGAGTGAGCTTCGCCGGTCGCTATTTCCAGGTGCGGGACTACCAGTTGCGGCCTGCCGACCCGTTTCGCGCCCGCCCAATTATCTATATCGGTGGCGAATCCGGGCCCGCCCAGGATCTCGCCGCGACCTACGGCGATGTCTGGTTCATCAACGGTCAACCGCTCGCGAATGTAACAGAGCTGATCACAAGCGCCCGCTCGCGGCCACGCAGTGGCGCGGCCCTGCGCTTCGGGCTCTCCGCCTTCGTCATCGCGCGCCGATCTGCTGACGAGGCGCACGACGCTTATAACCACCTTGCGGCCCTGGCGGAAAAAGATGCGCCGATCCGCGCTCGCCAGGCCGAAAACACTGATTCAGCGGTGGTGATGAAGCATACCCATGCGGCGCAAACCCCGCGCATCGGAACAAATGGCGGAACAGCGGCGGGTCTGGTCGGCAGCTACGAGGATGTGGCGGCGCGCATCCGGGCATTTCACGCAGCAGGAATCGAATTGTTCATGCTGCAGTTCCAGCCTTTCGAAGCCGAGATGCGGCGCTTTGCGCAGGAGATTTTCCCGCGGGTCAAAGGTTTCGCGTGATTCGTCGATAACCCCTTCCCCCGCAATCACGCGCGACTGACATTCAGTGGCAGTACAAAGCCGCGCCGTACGTCGGTCAGGCCCCGGCGATAGGCGGTGCCGGACAGATACTGAGCCAATGGGATATAAGGCAGGTCCTGAGAAAACTGCTGTTGGAGCGCGACCCCGATGCGTTTCTGGGCAACCAGATCAGGCGCATCGAGGCGAGGCGCGGTTGCCCAGCCGTACCACGCATCCTTACCGTCTCCGAGCAGCAGCGGGTTGCCGGGTGGGCTGGCGAGCTCGCTGGCACTGAGCGAGGCAATCAGTACGCTCCACCCGCCCTGCCCAACGGGCGTCGTGTGAGCGCGGCCTTGCACCATTGTGCCCCAATCCGAAGTAGGGTCGTGACGTGGAACCCCAGCTTCCGCAACAGGTCCACACCGACCGCCATCAGCGCGTCCTGGCTCGGCACATCCGTCGCGTGCATCGCCACCACCTGTGCGCCGGCCTTCCCGGCTTCCCCCGGCGCGGCATCTGCGATGGGACTGCAGGCCCAATCTGATCACGATCAACGTTACGATGTTGCCGACGCATGCATGGCGGTCGTTTACAAACTGTGGGAGGGAAGCTGGGAAGACCGCGCGATGTTGCGCGATAAAGCGAACGGGATCTCTGCGGATCCACGGCGGATTCACCCCGTGCAGCATCAAGGGCCTTCCTTTGAGGTCGACGCGATCCACCGCGCCGAGCCTTCGCCGCAGCGTACACCCATGTTGCAGCCGTGCTCCCCACTGCTGTCGTCGGATCATCTGGCGACCTCGCCACGGTCGTTGGGCGCCGGCGTGACACGGTGGCTCATCGCCGCACCGACACGGCCCGACATCATGCTCTGTCACCGCAGCTGCACTTTTGACAATTCGCAAGAAACGGAATTTAGCCGACTAAATGCGAATTTAGGGGACCTTCCGGCCGCCTGCGCTCCATCAATACGACAACACCGCTAGCCAAGAAGGTGCGCGAGATCGGCGCCAATGGGCATCCGGATGGACGTGATTGGCCGAGCAACAGTAACAGGGGGCGCGCTATGGAGCGGCGACCGGGGTGTAGAGCCGCATGGTTGGGCGCACTGTTAACTCTCAGCACCAGCCTTGCAGTCGGATTTGGTTTCAGCAGAACACCGGACGCACAACCGTCACCCACGGAACAACTGGCGGCGTCTGCAGTCCCGGTAACGACGGCCCAGGTCACCCGCCAGAACGTGCCGATCTTCGCTGAGGGCATTGGTAGCGCGCAGGCATTTCAGTCGGTACTGATCCAGGCGCGGGTCACCGGGTGGCTCGATCGCATTGCCTTCAAAGAGGGCCAGGAAGTGAAACCGGGCGATCTGCTCGCGCAGATCGACCCGCGCCCGTACGCGGCGGCGTTGGCGCAGGCTGAGGCCAAATCCGCGGCCGACCAGGCGACCCTCGCCAACGACGAGGTCACTCTCAGGCGCGATGCCGCGCTGGCGCAGCTCAGCTTCGCCACGCAGCAGCAGGTCGAC
>JASHVB010000571.1 GCA_030039695.1 Acetobacteraceae bacterium | reverse complement strand
GATATGTGCGGCTTCGGTGACTTCCTCTTCGGTTAGCTCCGGCATCCCGTCGATGCCGATGACCTTTCCCGCACGGACCGCCGCGCGCAGCATCTCGCGCGGCAGATCCGCGCGCAGTACGCCAAGGCGGAAGCGAAGCCCGTCGGCCCGCGCGATTTCGCGCACGATACCGAGTGTCGCATCGAGATGCGGCGCCGCGCCGGCCGATCCGGCCGAGCCGATCACCAGCGGCACGTCGAGCTTACGCGCGCCATGCAGCAGCTTGCGAAGATCGCGGCGTGTCGCTGCTGGCGCAGTCGCCATCTCGCCTTTGCCGAGATAGGTCGGGCCGATATCGATTGAGCCCATGTCGGCGCCGATGAGGTCGGGCGCACGTGCCAGCGCCGCGTCGAATGCCGGCGTTGGCACGCCATAGCCAAGCTGGCCGGATGCACCGACCAAGCGCATGGGCCGGCGGCTTCTGTGCAGCGTGTCGAGGACGCGAGCGGCGGCGCTCATATTTCCAACCCCAGCAGCGGCGCGTGCTGTTGCGCGCCATATACGTCGACATCGCCCGGATCACCCGCCATGATCGCGCGCGCCAGCACGATCTTGATGGCGCGGCCGACCGGATACGGGATCACTGTCACGTCATCCGCCGGGACAAGGTACAGCGCGGCGATCGTCTCGCGATTGATTGCTGGCGACTGCGCGACGCGCCCATACTCGTCATCGGTTGCGAACATCAGATCCAGCGTCAGCCGGCGCGGGCCGGCATTCTTGCTGCGGACTACCTGAGCAATATCGGATAGCTTCATACGTGACCCTCCGGAAAACGACGGCGCAGGAATGCCAGTACATCGGCGGCGCAGCGTTCCGGCACGATGTCGCAGATGTTGTGCGGCAAACCCGGGTAGCTGATCAGCTCGGCATCGCGCATGCGTTCGCGCATGGTTTCATAATTCCCCGCGTGGCCGACGGTTTCCGCGCCGGGCACGACGAGCAGGGTCGGGCACGCGATGCCCTGCAGCTCGTCCATCCACCAAAGTGTGGTCATCAGGCCGACGAAGCGGCCGATCCACGCGGTGTCGTTCTTGCCGGCTTCGTCCAGGAACCACTCCACGTGTCCGGGATCGTGATCGGGTGGAAAGCGGTCCTCGATGGTTGCGGCGAGGAAGTTCCGCAGCCCTTCCTTCGCGACGCGTGGCAGCCAGGTATGCGCCTGCGACTTCCTCAGCCCGGGCGTGGAGCCGAACAACACCAGGCTGCGCACCAGCCCCGGCGATTGCATCGCCAGATTCTGCGCGACATAGCCGCCGGCGGAATTGCCGACAATATGCACCGGACCGGTGCCGAGCGTCCCCAAAAGCTCGCGTACGTCCTGCACCAGCCGTTCCATCGTCAGGAGCGAATCTGCGGGCGGCACCTGCGACTGGCCGTGTCCGCGCAGGTCGAGCCGCAGTACATGATAGTGGCGGGCGAGCGCAGGCACCGCGGCATACCAGCGCTTCGCGTGCCCCATCGCCGCATGCAGCAGTAGCAACGTGGCCGGCTTCTCCCATGGATCGGTAAAATCGTCCTCGTAATAGGCGAGGCGGACGCCATCGCTGGCGTTGAACTGTCCACTGACCGTCATGGCGGCTTCCTTGTTACGTCACTTCCACCACAACGCTCATACCTTCGCACGGCGCACCGGACGATGGCGATGAAACGCTTCGCCACACGCCCGCCCGTCGAACGTCAATGCGCCAAGTCCGCTCGGCGCGATCGGCAAGCGGGCATCGAAAATCGCGCCGGCGTTGCCGGGCACCGTTCCGGCGACGCCGATCAGGGGGCCGGCGATCGCACGTGCGGCGGCTTCGGTCAGTCGGTCCGAATAGGGCAGGTTGTTCTCCCGTGACACCAGACAGCGGAGCAACTCGCGGACCATTTCGGTGATACAGCGCAGCCCGTGCGGACAGCAGCGAAGAATCTCTCGCACGCGCGTAACGTCGTGGGGTGCCACCGATTGGATGAGCCCAGTTTGATCGACCAGCAACACGGTGCGACGTTCCTGTGGAGTGGCTGGCAGTCTGCCCAGGAGTGCGAGCCGGGGGAAGTGTCTGGCTTCAGGGCCGGTGCAGCTCAGCGCGGGACCGTGTCACTGTACGCTTACCGCGTTTGAAGACCGCAAGCGGCGGGGTGATTTCTGCCACCGCCTGTTCCGGCGTCGTCGCGTCGACCACGACAATGTCGGCCGGATTCCCGACACGGATCCCGTAATCGCTCAGGTTCATCAACTTTGCCGCGCGTTCCGTCAGCATGGCGAAGCACTCACGCAGTCGGTGCGCGTGACTGATCTGGCAGACATTCGCCTGCAGATTGGCCATGCGCAGCAGCGAGCAATCGCCCAATGGCGTGAATGGGTTGAGCACGTTGTTGGTTGAGATGGAGCAATTGACGCCAAGCTCCGCCAGTAGGTTCACGTCGGCGACGCCGCGGCGCACGCTGTGCACCTGGTCACGGCCCATCATGAATAGGTCAGTGGCGGGAAGTACGGTGACGGCGACACCGGCGGACGCAATGCGGCGGGCCAGCGCTTTCAGATCGTCGGGCGGCATTGTTGAATACTTGCAGCCATGGCCGACCGCGACATGTCCGCCAAGGCCGTATTTCTCGGTCAGCTCGCAGACCAGGTGGATGTCCATAGCCTGAGGTGAGTTGCCGGAGTCGAGGTGCATGTCGATGTCGACGCCGAATTCGCGCGCCAGGTCGAAGATACGATTGATCTGACCCGCGTGGTCCGGGTCGTAGTTCGGCGCGGCGCCGATGACCTTCGCGCCACGTTTCAGCGCCGCCACCAGCAGTTCGTCGGCGCGCGGATTGTTGGTCAGTCCCTCCTGCGGAAAGACGCAGATCTCCAGGTCGATCGCCGCGGCATAGTCGCTGCGCAGCGCCTCGATCGCCTCGAAGCTGCGCAGCTCCACGCCGGCGTCGAGTTCCAGATGCGTACGCATGCGCGTCGCGCCGTGCTTGAGGCATTTCTCCAGCGTGCGGCGGGCGCGGTCATAGACGTCCTCGACGGTGAATGTGTGCTTCACCGCGGCAACACGCGCAACCGCGTTGGCCTGGCGGTCGGTTTCTGGTGGGCACCGGTCGATGATGCATGATTTGTCAAGGTGGATGTGCGTCTCGACGAAGCCAGCGCAGACGAGATTGCCGTCCGCGTCGTATTCCGGCCCGTTCGCGACCAGGTTCGGCTCGAGCGCGATGATGCGGCCGGATTGCACGCCGATATCGACGGGCGGGACTTCTGGGGTGCTGGCGAGGCGGGCGTTGCGGATGATCAGGTCCATGGCGAGCTCCGCAGGGGTGTCGGTGCGTCGAGCGCACGATCCATGGGCGGATGGGTTGTGGCAACCTTGGAGCTGAGTGAGCGAACGTGGCGCGGTGATCGCGTTGTGTGACACTTGTTCCGCCCCGGCCCGGCTTCCCCGTTCCCGGCCACCTCGGGTCCTCGCCGCGACCTGGCGCTCCGGACCTGCCTCAGCATGCGCAGCGACATCGCATTGACCTGGGCCGCTGATGCGTGGTCGTGCGCGCAGCGGCCAAGCTCGACCGATGCCTGTCGCCGCGGCCCCGGTCCCGTGCAAAGTTAAGCCCGCCGCGAACCCGGACAGAACGAAATGAACCTGAGCTCCAAGACCTACGACGTTGCCGACATCCAGGCCGCGCAGGAGCTGTACCATGCCAACGGCTGGACCGACGGACTGCCGATCGTGCCTCCTACCGCCCATGCCGTTGCCGCCTGCCTCGACTGGGCGATGACACCGCCTGACATGCTGATCGGCGTCGAACCGGTACGTGCGGTGCCGATCACCGCGGAGAAGCTCGCGGTCAATGCCGTGATGGCGGGTTGCCTGCCGATGCATTTCCCGGCCGTCGTCACAGCGGTTGCGGCGATGCTGCAGCCTGACTTCCTGCTGCACGGCGCCACCGCCTCCACTGGTGGTTGCGCGGTGCTCGTGGTGCTGAACGGCCCGATCCGTCGCGAGATCGGCGCCGGCGGCGGGTTCAATGCGCTAGGCAATAGTGACCGCGCGACGGCTTCGATTGGCCGCGCCATCCGCCTGGCCCTGATCAACATCCTCGAGGTGCGACCCGGCGGGATCGACCGTTCCACCCTTGGCCATCCTGGCAAGTTCAGCTACTGCATCGCCGAGGACGAGGAAGACAGCAGCTGGCAGCCATTGCATGTGCAGCGCGGACTGCCAGCTGGGGTTTCAGCGGTCACTGTCATGGCCGCCGGAGCGCCGCGGCAGATCATGAACGAATGGACGACGGAGCCGGCAGAGATACTCGAGACCTTCGCCGCCGAGATGCGCGCCAACATGCGACACTACTCAATCTGGAGTGGCAGCTACGCGTTGGTGATTCCGAAGCAGTTGCGCGAGCACCTCATCGCGGCTGGGTGGAGCAAGAGCGACATCGCGGAATTCATCCACGCGCGCGCGCGGATCTATCGGCGCGAGTGGGCGGAAGTAGGGAAGGGCGCTGTTGTGCGCGACCGCGGCGACACCGAATATGCGGCGTTGCCTTCGCCGGATGCACTGCTGGTGGTGGCGGCCGGCGGTCCGGCGGGAGGCTTCGGCGCGGTCATTCCGCCCTGGCTGGGACACAAGAGTCGCGCGGTGACGCTGCCCATCGGGGCATGCGTGGACTGCGAACCCGATGCCGCGGCCGGAGCAGGCTGACCGTCAGCCTCGACATTGCGTCGTCCGAGGTCTATGAGTTTGTGTCACTAACATGAGCGGTATGGCGATCCCGATGTCCCTCAAGGTCCTCGATCCCACAAACGAAACCGTCCCACCGCTCGGCCAGCGTGCGCCGCGCCTCGCGTCGCTGGCGGGCAAGACCGTCGGTATCATCTCCAACGGCAAGGAAGGCACCGCCGGATTCTTCAACTATCTCGACCGCATGCTGCGCGACCAGTTCGGCGTCGCCGACGTGGTACGCCGCACCAAGTCAAACTACAGCGCGCCCGCTGACCCCGACATCGTCGATGAGCTCCGTCGTTGGCAGGCCGTCGTGACCGGTATCGGCGACTGAGGCTCCTGCTCGTCGTGCAGTCTGCATGACTCCATCACTGCCGAGCGTCTGGGCATTCCCGCAATGGCAATAATGACGACGCGCTTCGTCACGGCCGCCGAGCTCATGTCACGCGTCCTCGGCTTCCCGGGATACGAATTCGCCGTCATTCCGCATCCCATAAGCAGCGCCGGCGACCACGCTCTTCGCGGTGCTGCGGACCTGGCCATGAAGCAGGCACGCACGTTGCTGCTGGCGCCCTGAGAGAGTGTTAGGCCGGCGTCGGCGCCTCTGGATGCAGCAGCCCGGCACCGCGCAGATCGCTCCACA
>JASHVB010000570.1 GCA_030039695.1 Acetobacteraceae bacterium | reverse complement strand
GCTATGGTTCGATTGAAGTTGGTGAAGACGGCGGAGGGCTGAATAGCAACCGCCGGAGTGTGCCCTTGCCGAGAAGACGGTTCAGCTCGGCACCCGTCGTATACAACAAGAAGAGCACGAGAATCCATATTTGAATGAACGTGAAGCGGTGCCAGGAAAAAGTCTGCTGCATATACGACACGAAGCCCACCACTTTCCCTTGGTCGATCATATAATGAATATACGCCTCAATCAGCCGCGCAATGAACACGCATCCCCAGTAGAAGATGCTCTTGAAAACTATACTGATGATCGGAGGTTTGCGGTCATACCGCCGTAACAGCGGTATTGCATCAGCAATCAGAACTGCTTTGCCGACAACGAGCGCTGTTGTCGTCGCTACCATGAAGCCGGCAAACTGCAGCAGATAGTCCATTAGCAATATCCGCTGTGTGAGCACGATCAGATTGAAGCCGACCGCAAAGAAGATCGTTGGCGGCAAGACCTTATAGAACTCCTCCACCACGAAATGGCACCCGCCGTGACCTGCGACCGGCTCAGCGTTAGTATCACTACCTCGTGCCATAAGGGTCGCTCCGATACCTGTTTGTTCCTGGCCCTCCAAGCCTCAGGCCCGTGCCTTGCACAGGTGGCCGATGAATGGCGAAACAGAGAGGGCTAAGCAGGGAGCGTAGCCCTCGCCAGGGCGACGCAAACGCTAATTTCCTGTCGGCATCGGGAGCCTAATTCCTTCCCTCGCTAGCATGTCGCGCAGGTACTGGAAACGTTCATACTGATGGAGCGTGATTGGCCCGCTGTATGATCCACTTTGTACCTTGCGTGGCGGATATTTCACATAGGTCTTCATCAGTTGTTTGATGGCATCGCCAATTGTAATTAGCACCCAAGTGTGCTCGGTATAATTGTTCATGAAGATGTCGTAGCGCTCCTGAGAATCCTGCCACAGATCGAAGACCTGTGGCACGGTTGCAACATAGGCTTCCGCCCCTTTCCATCCGAGGTTTGAATCAACGGCAAGTCCACCTGTTTTGGCGCCATCGTCACCGCGAAGATTGAACACCGCCTTGTAATTGTCGACTCGCGCCGCTCCCGGCGTAAGCTCGTCCTCGGTGAAGTAGAACCAGGAGTCGCGTGTAGACTTGCCGGAGCCAAATAGGACCGGGGACATGTCGTAGCTGTCGAATATGATGGGCTTTCCCTCGCGGTCGTTTTGCGGCAGATGTGCGCCGGCTAACGCCGTAAACGTTGCCATGTAGTCCAGGCCACCGATGATGTCGGCGTTCTTCGTTCCTGCCTTGATGCCCGGCCCCCAGGCGATGGATGGAACGCGATTGCCGCCTTCGCGGACCGTGCCCTTAGTGCCCCGGAACGGGGTGTATCCCGCGTCAGGATACACGTCCTGCCAGGCTCCATTGTCCGTAGTCCAGAACACGTAGGTATTTTTATCGAGGCCGAGCTCACGTACCTTGTCCATGATGCGACCGATACGTGTGTCATTCTCCACGACGGAGTCCGCAAACTTGGACTTAGATGGAGATTTGTGCTCAAACTCGGGAGCGGGCATATTGGGCTGGTGAACCTTCATGAAATTGATGCTCATGAAAAACGGCTGGCCTGATCTGCCATTCTGGTCGAGGTAGTCAAGTGACGCCCTTTCAACGTAGCTGTCAAAAAACGGGATACCGACGACACCTCGGTCTGGCGTATTTACATATTGGCCGTTGATTTTGAAATCCTCGTGTGCCTGTTCGCCAGCATTGCCCGATAGGGCACCTTTAGTGACACGTTGGAACATGGCGCGCAGCTTGGGATTCATGTCGGGGAACCACGTTGGGTCTCCGTAGGTATATGCGTTGAGGTGATATAGCCCGCAGTACTTCATTTCATCGTAACCGTGGGCATTTGGCAGCGCGTAGTCGGCTTCTCCAAGATGCCACTTGCCGACGAAAAAGGTCTTGTAGCCTGCGGTCTTGAGTACCGACGCCAATGTCCACTCAGCGGCTGGAAGACCACCACCCTCCCCCTGGAAGGCGACCGTCGTCATGCCACTGCGATTGGGAATCCTCCCGGTTTGCATCGCAGCTCGGCCTGGCGTGCAGCTCGGCTGAGCGTAGAACGAGAGGAACATCATGCCTTCATTCGCCAGGCGATCTATGTTGGGCGTAGGCATTCCGCGCGCCTCTCCACCTAGATAACAGCCTGCGTCGCCATAACCGAAATCGTCGGACACAATCAGAATGATGTTCGGTTTGCTGCCACTTGCTGCCGTGGCCGGGCGCAGCTGTGCAGACGCGGCATCCGCGGCCGGTGCGAAGGACGCGGCCGCGGCTGCGGCGGTCGTTGCGAGCAGGACATCACGGCGGCGGATGTCGGTGGCGTTATCATCTGGTGTCGTGTTCATGGCTGCCTCCCTCTCTGAATACGCATCGAAAGCCGAGGTGGCTTGTTGAGGTATCCACGGGCTCCGCATGACGCGCGGCAGGCCGGTAGCGGCGGCAATAACTGGGTGCGCAGAGGTGTGAACCACCCTTTATGGCCTTGCGCGGGATCTTGATATCTGGAAGGCAGCGATCGTAGCTTGCATCCTCACGGCCGCCACGCGGATTTCTCGGTACGCAACACGGGTTCGTTGCATTGGTGTCATGTCGCGGCGCGTACCAGTCGGTTGTCCACTCCCAGACATTACCGATCATATCACGCACTCCGTAGCCGTTCGGCGGGAATGCGGTCACCGGGGAGGTGCGTGCAAATCCATCAGAGCACGCGTTCTGGTGCGGAAAATTCCCTTGCCAGGTGTTCGCCATATGCCTGCCGCCCGGTGCAAATTCATTGCCCCACGCATATTCGGCACCGTCGAGGCCCCCACGCGCAGCGAACTCCCACTCAGCTTCCGTCGGCAGGTCCTTTCCCATCCATCTCGCGTAAGCCAGGGCATCACCAAACGTGACGTGGACGACCGGATGGTCATCGAGCCCGATGATATTGCTCTTACGGCCGTAGGGATGGCGCCAGTTGGCGCCCCTGACCAACCTCCACCACTGGCTCCAGTCGACTAAGTCGACGGCATGCCTAGGTGGCGTAAAGACGAGTGAGCCGGCAAATATCATGTGCGGCAGCGAGCCGGGATAATCTTTCGGATCAGGAGCGATCTCCGCGAAGGTAACATGCCCGGTTGCGCGGACGAATTGCTTGAACTGCCCGTTGGTGACTGGGGTCCGGTCAATCCAGAGACCGTCCACGGCTACCAAATGCGTGGGAGCCTCTTCCGGATAATGATTGTCTGATCCCATGCGGAACGTGCCGCCTGGGATGAACACCATATCGCCGGATACTTCTGCCGTGCCGGCAGGGATTGCGGTGTCGTGGCCGCTAGTGCTCGCCTCATTCGTCACTCGTTGGTTCTCACGGCGCATCGGCGCGTTAGATCCCGTAACCGGCAGAGCGGCCAATTTGCCGGGTTCGGTTGCCTTGCGTTTCACGGGGGGCCACTTACGGTCCACGATAATCTCGTCCTGAATCGCGGCGCGACGCGGGGGGCCCTCGCCTGCGCAGCATCGAATCCACAAGCCCGAGCGATAATCGCGGCGCGTAGCGTACGTTCTGCCAGGGTGGTCCGATATGCATTTCCCGCAATCGCGGGATACATGCGGCGTGGTGAAGCGCATCCAGTTCAGTGCGATCGCGCGGTTCTGACGGCCGCTCGGCAGCCCCCAGTACAGTCAGTCATCGCGGAACGACTGTTGCGATATTTGCATAGCCGGCTCCTCGCACGTGAGGCAACGCTTGAAGCCGTATTGTGGGATGCGCGGCATCACATCGCCTGACAATGGAGGCGCGGTGGCTGGTGCCGACGGAGAACGGCGTACGTGAACCGTCAATCCCGTGGGTTGAAATCACCGTTCAATGGTCGTCTGCATTGAGAAAGGACAAACCCTCCCATGACGATGACAAGACGGTCTCTGTTTGGCACGCTGCTGGCCGTCGGTGGCAGCATCGCGGCGGCAGGCAACTCCGTAGCGGCGCCTTCGGCGCGAGAAATCAATCGGCAGGCCGACCAAGCGCTTCGGCAACTTTACTCTCAGCAGCCCAAGGCGCGCGATCTCGGTCGGCGTGCCAGGGCAATATTGATATTCCCCGGTATCATCAAGGCAGGTCTTCTAATCGGCGGGCAAAGCGGCAACGGTGTGCTTTTTGTGGGCGGCAGGACGGCCGGTTACTACAATTTGTCAGCTGCATCGTTCGGATTGCAGGCCGGCGCCCAGAAGTTCAGCTATGCCCTGTTCTTTATGACCAATTCGGCCTTGGGATACTTGCAGAAGAGCGACGGGTGGGCGATCGGGTCCGGCCCCAGTGTTGTTGTGGTGGACAAAGGCGCCGCGGCGAGCCTGAACACCACCACTCTGACACAGGATGTCTACGCATTTCCGTTCGGCCAGCAGGGGCTGATGGCCGGACTCGGCCTGGAAGGATCAAAGATAACGCGCATCCATCCTGGCCAATGAACTGCCAAATCCCCGTCGATCAGGCCCTGCTCAACGCCGGGCTGCGTGCAGTCGATGCGTCCCACATCAGACGTGGATCGAATGACTCTGCGGCAAACATGGTCAGAATAACCACGGCACAAAATGCCAGAGCGCCAATACCGGGCTCAATCGTCACGACGCTGCCGAACTTCACCAAAGCACCGAGCAGTGCCTCCATGAAGATATCGATCATCGACCAGCGGCCAATCCAGCGTACCACATGATAGAGGCGGGTCCGGTCGCGCAACCACTCCGCTCGGCCGGTCTGTGTCATAATCAGCATGACGGACAGGCTCATGAGCTTCAGCATCGGCACGGCGACGCTGGCGAAGAACACTAGGGCTGCCAGGGGATACAACCGCGCTGCCACCAGCTCCTCGACACCGCCGATGATCGTGCTGGGTGAGCCGGCCCCGAGCTGCACAACGGTCAAAACCGGAAAGTAATTCGCCGGCACATACATCACTGCGGCAGCAACCACCAACGCCCAGGTGCGTGAGATGCTATCCGACTTGCGCGCATGCAGGCGGCTACCGCAGCGTGGACAATGGTGCACCTCACCATGTGTCACCACCGACACCTTGCGGCACGTTTCGCAGGCGATAGCATGAGCGCGATCGCCAGTCGCCACCAGGCGGGGCGTTAAGCCTTCGGGATCGAACTGCTGCCAGACGCGTTCGCGATCGATCGCGCTGTCTGCCCACACCAGCACGATCGTGAGCGCGAGCAAGGCATACACGCCGACATCGAGAGTGATGTGAACCAGGTCACCGAGCTTGACGTAGGCGACGAAGACACCGAACACGAAGACCTCGATCATGGTCCAGGGTCGCAGGGTCTCCGCGACGGCAAATACCCGGCGCAGATGGGCCGGTGGCGAGGGCAGTCGCAGCCGCAGCAGCACGTAAAGCGTCCCCCCGAGCTTGGCGAACGGCGCGATCAGGGTCACGAAGATCACCACCAGCGCGAGCGGCCACATATCGCGCCTGACCAGTTCGGCTGGACCAGACAGCAGATCGGCGCTGTGGATCATGCCGGAGCTCTGCACGGTCATCAGCGTGGTGGTGCACATGACGAAGAGGAGCACGAGTGCTGCGATCGTCAACGCCATGTCATCACCCGGTGCGCGGCCGGTGACGCGATGGACGGCCGTGGGACAGCGAACGCAATACGCGGTCATGCGGTCTATCGATTGCGGGACGGTGTGGAGCAGGCCGCAACCGGGACACGCGCGTTGCATGAGCGGTGAGCCGGTATCGAGTTGGCCCGACTGGCTCATCGGCCGGTCGGCCCCGCTACCACTGTGGCCGCAATGGCATCGGACAGTTGCCCGACAGCCGTGCTGATCGCCGCCACTTCGCCGGCCACCCCCTGCCCGGGCGGCGCCGTGACAAATCGGACGCTGCGCAGGACGGGTGCCGGCCGGCCGTGGAACGTCACGCCGAACTGTGCTTCGAGCACGAGCATTCCCGTTGCGTCTTCGTCTAGCCGCAGGATATTGACCGAGACGGTGGCGCCGGCCGTCGCGGAAACCGTGCCGGTCTCACTGAACACCACGGCGGGCGCCAGGCGCTGCTGTAGTTCCTCGACAAGGATGCGACTGAGCATGGCGCCAAGCGGCTCGCCCCACCAGTCGTTGGCCAGCATGCTGAGCCGGTAATAGTACGACGATTGCACGATCTGAGAGCGTTCCAGATAACGCGCGAGACCGATCTGCTCCAGTGCGATAGTCTGCGGTCCGCCGCTGTACTGCCCGCCCCTAACGGGTTCTATCGTGTACATCGCGGGATTGGGGGAGGAGCCACAGCCAGTCAGCAGAACGAAGGTAGCGAGCGTGGTCAGGCCTCGCAGCCACCCGCTCCTTCCTGTCACGGAACATCTCCTGCGCGGCCCTTGATCAGAACTTCGGGATGCCGTGTCAAAAGGTCGGCGAGTGAACGGATGGACTGGACGGCGTCATCAAGTTGCACCAGCAATCGTTCGAGACTTCGGTTGAACTCGGTGTCGCCGCCGTAGCCGTTGTTGAGCGACAAGGCCAGCTTGTTGATGTTCACCATTGTCCTGTCAAGGCTGGCAGCGATTTCCGGCAGCTTCTGCAGGGCCGGATCCAGTTTGCCGTTGATGTGGCTCATCAGCGCCTTTGTACTGTACAGTGTCGCGGCGGCGGCAAGCAGGGCATCATGTGTCTGCCGGTCGGTCGTCAGCTCATTGGTCGCATGCAGAATGCTGTTGAGATTGTCGCCGATCTGCCTGAACGGGATCGTATTAACCTGATTGACCAATGCGGCTGCCGAGGCTGCGAGACCGGAGAAACCACCGCCCGACGCCGTCGGCAGAACGAAGTTGGGTCCTTCCGTGGTCAGGGTGGCAGGTGGCGCACTGGCGTCGAAATCGAGGCTGACGTTCTGCTGGCCGGTAATCAGGCTGGCACTCTCCAGACTCGCGCGCAGTCCGCGCTGAACCGCGACTTCCAGCGGAACGCGCAGATCGGCATAGACCTTCTTGCCGATCCCGACGACGCGCTCGGGCTCGAGTTCGTATTCGACCGGTGCCGTTACCACGTCCTTGGCAGCGTCGTAGCTCAACCGCACGCTCTTGACGTGACCGACCACCAACCCATGCATGGTGACCTCGGACCCGGGCCCGAGCCCTCGCACCGACCCTGGGAAATACGAGATGAACGGGATCTTTCGGGTGTATGAGGCGGCATCCGCGGCTTGCTGGCTCGGGAACAGCGGAAAGGTGGTGTCCGGTGCGGCCGCGGTCGTGGCCTGACCGGGGGGTGTGGCAAATGCCACCCCACCCAGCAACAGCGCACGCAGCGATGCGATCTCTAGTTGGATACCGGAGCTTCCCAGCTGCAAGGACGCACCGGACGCGTTCCAGAACCTCGTATCGG
>JASHVB010000569.1 GCA_030039695.1 Acetobacteraceae bacterium | reverse complement strand
GCATCGGTCCGTTCCGCGCCGGCGGCGTGCCGGACGAAGCTGGGCGGCGGCGCGAGCTGGGGGTACTCGCCCGGGGCGGCTTCCCCCAATCGGTGGCGCGGCGTGCCCTGGCGATGCCGACAGAGGAGGCGACCGCGCTGGTCGATGCGTTGCGGCGGTGATTCGTGCGTGGATCAAATCGCGCCGCGCGACCCCGGGCCGGCTACGCGCCGGTTACGATCGCTGTATTCATGGCCCCGCCAGCAAAGCTATGTTCCGTCCTGGTTTACCCCGTCTCGACGAGGCTCCGCCTGGGCCATCCGGCAAACCTCGTTACGCGCACGGGGCGAGTAGCGTTGCCGCAGCGGAGACACGTAAGACGCGAGCCGTTCGGGCCGCGCCATGACAGTCGGGAGAAAGACCATGTCGCTCGAAACCCGTCCGCTGCATCCGTTTATCGGTTGCGAGACGACGGGCATCGACCTTGGCAAGGGCGTTGACGCGGAGGCAATCGGTGCGATCTGGGCCGCAATCGATCGCCATGCCGTCGTGGTGTTCCATGACCAGCGCCTCACGGACGCACAGTTACGCGACTTTGCTGCTTTGTTTGGGCCACTGGAGGTCGGCCGTGCCGCGTTACAAGGCGGCAGGCGGCGGCTCAGTATTCCGCAGATCGGCGACATCTCCAACCTCGATGAGGACAATCGCATTCGGGCACGCGACGATCGCCGCCGGCTGGACAGTCTCGGCAATCGTCTGTGGCACACTGACGCATCGTACATGCCGACACCGGTCGTTCTGGGCATGCTGCACGCGGTCAAGGTGCCGCCGGCATCCGCGCTCGGCGGGGGCGAGACCGAATTCGCGGATATGCGCGCCGCCTATGACGCGCTACCCGACGCAACGAAAGCCGAGATCGAGGGGCTGGTCGCAGAACATGACATCTTCTGGTCGCGTGGCCAGATCGGCTTTACCCAATTTCCGCCAGGCGAGCGTGAGAAATATCCACCATCGCCGCAGCGCCTCGTGCGCCGGCATCCGCGTTCGGGCCGCAAGACACTGTACTTGTCGGCGCACGCCTCGCACATCATCGGTTGGCCGATCGCCGAGGGACGCCTGCTGCTGCTCGATCTCAACACGCACGCAACGCAGCCGCAGTTCGTGTACAGCCACAAGTGGCGAGTGGGCGACCTCGTGATCTGGGACAACCGCTGCACCATGCACCGCGGTCGGCCGCACGACGAAAGCCAGCCGCGCGACCTCCGCCGTGCGACCACGCTGGACGTCGGATCGACGTTGCAAGAAGCCGCGTAGCCGTGGCAGTTCACAGCCTGTCGGCTTAGCCGCAGAAGCAGGAGAGTCCAGAATGGCGACGCATCGCCTGGCGGCGTCCCCGGAAACCGTGCGTTGGGGGACGTTCGATGCAGCTTATCCGCCGCTGCTCAGCATCAATTCCGGCGACACAGTTGTTTTGGAATGTGTCTCTGGCGCACCGGAGGTGATGCCGCCGTCCGGGTCCGGTTTCAAAATCCCCCCGGCACTGGCGGCGATTCACGCCTCAAACATTCATCGCGGCGGCGGGCATATTCTGACCGGTCCGGTGGCCGTTACCGGCGCCGCGCCGGGCGACATGCTGGAAGTGCGGATCGACAAGATCGAGCTCGGGAACGACTGGGGCTACTGCGGGTTCCGCCCGCTCGCCGGCACACTGCCCGAGGATTTTCCCGACCGTTATCTCAGTCACATCCCCGTGGACCGCGGACGCCGCACCTGCACGCTGCCGTGGGGAACAGAATTGCCGCTCGCGCCGTTTTTCGGCGTGATGGGCGTCGCGCCGCCGCCTCGCTACGGCACCATCTCCACCATCCAGCCGCGCGAGCATGGCGGCAATCTGGATAACAAGGAGCTGACAGAAGGCACCACGCTGTATCTCCCGGTGTGGACCGAAGGCGCGAAGTTCAGCGCTGGCGACGGCCACGGCGTGCAGGGTGACGGCGAGGTCTGTATCAATGCACTGGAAATCTGCCTGACCGGTACCTTCACGCTGATCCTGCACAAGGGCAACGGGGCGCGCGATCCGTTGCTGGGCTATCCGCGCGCCGAAACGGCGACGCATTTCATTTCGATGGGCATGAACGAGGACCTCGACCTCGCGATGAAACAGGCGCTGCGCGAAATGATCCGTTTTATCTGCGCACGTAGCAATCTGTCGCGTGAGCAAGCCTATCAATTCTGCTCTTTGGCCGTAGACTTCCATGTGACGCAGACGGTGAATGGCGAAAAGGGCGTGCACGGCCTGCTGCGCAAGGGCCTGCTGTTCTGACCTGCCGCCCGTCGTCTGGCTGCGGCAGGCCCTCGCATGAAGCGCGCCGACCTGTGGCTGCTCGCTTACGGGCTGCTGGGCCTCACACAAAACGGCCTGTTGCCCGTCCTGCTGCCCCTGGTCGCTCCGAGTGGCAGCTCGGCCGGCATCACCTATGCGGTGTTCTCGTTGTTCGGACTTGCCGCGCCGGTTCTGGGCACCTGGGCCGACCGATCTGGCCGTCATCGGGATCTGCTGATTTGGGGCACCGTGGCCTCGGGCTTGCTGTTGCTGTTGTTCGACACCGCCGGCGTAACGCTGCGCATTGCGATCGCGGCCGCTGCCGGGCTCGGCACCATGGCGGCCACCACAGCCGGCAACGTCCTGGCAATCCAGGGCGCGCCAGATACTGAATGGGACAGCCGCGTCGCGCGGCTGCAACGGATCATCAGCGCGGGACAGGTTCTGGGGCTGATCGCAGCCGGTATCGTTGCCCGCACCCGTCCGGGCGAGGGCTTTGTCTTAGCGGGCGCAGCGCTGCTGGCAGCCGGCGGCCTCGGCATCGCCGCGCCGGGTCGGTTGAGCCGCGACTCACGCCATAAGCCGGAGGCGGGGCCGATTGTGGGAGGCGACGCAGCCGCCTCGGCAGCGCATCGTGGTCATCGGGCGGGCTGGGCGGAGATCAGTGCGTACCTGAGGGTTATCAACCGGCCGCTGCGACGGTTCCTGATCGTGTGGCTGGTCGGCTATTTGGCGATGAACGGGTTCGCCACCATGTTTCCGGTGGCGATGATCCATCAGTTGGGGATGGACCCGATCCTGCCGTCCGGCGCCTACGCCATCGGCGTCGGCCTTAGTTTGCTCCTCTACACGCCCATCGGTGTCGTCACTCACCGGGTCGGCGGCGGACGGATGCTGATCGCGGGCTTCGCAGCCCGGTTCGCCCTGCTGGCGGCGATGGTGGCGCTGGACCTATGCCACATGAGCTGGACCGGCATGTCGATTCTGGTCGGCTTCGGCCTGATCCAATTCGTCTGGCCCATGCTCGGGGTCTCTGCCAATGCCCTGTCGGTGCGGCTGGCGCCGGAAGCACGCGGTGAGAGTACCGGGTTGTTCTATGCGGCAACGTCGCTCGCCGCGTCGGCCGGTTCGGCGCTGGCTGGGGTCATCTTCGGCACCGCGGGATTTGCCGCGCTGACCGCTGCGACCGGCATCGCAGTCGGTGCCGCCTTGGCTCTGGCCATCCTGTGGCTACCAAGCGGCCCCAAACACCCGATGTGAGGATGTCGGCAGCGGAGCGGGCCGTTGCGACGCGGCGTGACGGAGCTCCCGGCCGGTGTCTGGATGCCCGGGCGGGTGCCATCCGTCCGGCCGCCGCCCCTTGCGGCACAACCCGTGGCAATGATAGTGCCGGCACGCCGCCACAGGGGCACTGATCGCATGCCGTCAACTTTTGATACCGTCGCCGGAATCATTTCGGAAACCTGCGATATCCCACGTGAGAAGATCACGCCGGACAGTCACGCCATCAATGACCTCGGCATCGACAGCCTCGACTTCCTCGACGTCGCCTTCGCCATCGACAAGGCGTTTGGTATCAAGATGCCGCTCGAGCAATGGACCCAGGAAGTCAACGAGGGGAAGGTGTCCTCGGACCAGTACTTCGTCCTCAAGGACCTGTGCGCGAACATCGACCATTTGGTGGCCGTTAAGGCCGCCTGACTGGATGCGCCTCGAATATTTCCAGATGGTGGACCGGATCTCTGCGCTCGATCCGGTGGCACGGCACGTCCGGGCCGACTGCGTCGTGCCGGAGGAAAGCCCGGTCTTCGAGGGCCATTTCCCGGGCTACCCTCTGCTGCCTGGCGTGCTGATGATCGAGACCATGGCGCAGACTGGCGGCTGGCTCGTATTGGCCATGCTGCGCTTCGCGCGCATGCCGTTCCTGGCGCAGGTGAAGGAAGCGAAATTGCGTGCCTTCGTCTCCCCTGGCCAGAGGCTGGAGGCGGAGGCCACTCTGGTCCATGATGGTTCTGGCTATGCGGTGGTGAACGCTCGCATCGCATCCGTCGGCAAGCCGGTGGCGGAGGCGGAGATCCGCTACCGCGTCGTGCCATTCCCCAATGAGACGCTGCGCGCGCAGATGCTGGAAACCGCGCGGCGCGTCGCGGTGCCGGAGGCTTTCCTCGCATGACGGCGGAGCGTGATGCGCTGATCACCGGGATCGGTCTGGTGTCCTGCCTCGGCGAGGGGCTAGAGGCGCACTGGTCCGCGCTGAACGCCCCGGGCGGATTCGCGCCTGTCGTGGACGAGGCGCGGTTCGCTCCGTTCAGCGTTCACCCGTTGGCGGCGCTCGCCTTCGACCAGCAAATCCCTAAGCGCGGCGACCAGCGGCAAATGGAGCCCTGGCAACGCATCGGCGTGCACGCGGCCGGTCTCGCCCTGGACGCCGCCGGGGTGAAGGGGAACCCCGACTTGCTCGGCCGCATGGACATGATTGTTGCAGCCGGCGGCGGCGAACGCGACTACGCCGCGGACGAAGCCATTCTATCGGACCTGCGGCACGCGGATGACGCCGCCGGGGTCCTCAACGCCCGACTCCAGTCAGACCTCCGCCCGACCCTGTTCCTGGCGCAGCTGTCTAATCTGCTGGCTGGGAATATTTCGATCGTCCATGGTGTGGTCGGCTCATCGCGGACCTTTATGGGCGAGGAGGCGGCGGGGACCGACGCTGTCCGGATCGCCTGCGCACGCATCGCCGCACGCCAGGGCGACATCTTCCTCATCGGCGGATCGTACAACGCCGAGCGCCCCGACATCCTGCTGCTCTTCGAG
>JASHVB010000568.1 GCA_030039695.1 Acetobacteraceae bacterium | reverse complement strand
GTGGGACGACGTCTGGAACTACGTGAAGCAGGCGCAGAAGCCGCTACGTGCCAAGGGCATGCGCCACGTCTACGCGCTCGGCCTGCAGATGACCACCGTTGGCCCAAACGACGGCAACAACGTCTTCACCCATTTCGTGATCGCGAACGGCGGTGAGGGCATCGTCACGCCCGACGGCAAGCTGCACACCGACGATCCGAAGGTCCGCGAAGCGGCCATCAAGTCGGTCGAAACCATGACCAACCTGTACAAGGAAGGTGTGGTGCCGCCAGAGGCGCTGAGCTGGAACGATGCCGACGACAACAACGCCTACCATGAAAAGCTGATTGTCATGGATTTCGATGGAACACTGTCCACCGAACTGGCGATGATCCGGGACAAGCAAGCCTTTTATCACGACATGCAGGTGGTGGCGCCGAGGCAGAAGAACGACGGCACGCCGATGAAGACGCAGGTCAACGCCGGGGGCGGCTTCATTCCCAAGGGCTGCAAAAACGCCGAAGTCGCCAAGGACTTCATGAAGTATTTCATGCAGCCGAAGGTGATGAACGAGAACCTGAAGGGCGGCCTGGGCCGCTGGTTCCCGGCAATCCCGTCGATCGTGAAGACCGATTCGTGGTGGTTGAGCAGCGGCGAGCCGTGCCTGAAGCCGTATATCGAGGAAGGCGTGCTGAACCCGACCCTGCCGGTGTTCGAAGGCTACTCACCGGCCTGGGGCCAGGCCAACGCCGAACAGCTCTGGGGCCAGGCCCATGCCGACGTACTCAAGAACGGCATGACGCCCGCACAGGCGATCGACAGAGCGTTCAAGCGCTGCGACGAGATTTTTGCCAAAGTCTCCGCCACATAGGCACGTGGGTCGAACATGAGCGTCACACAGCAGGCTCTGACCGCCGGGGCGGCCAGATCGGCCGGCTTTCGGCCCCGCGGATGGTACGGCAGATCGATCGGTACCGAGTTCACGTGGGCGGTCGCCTTCGCCCTGCCGTATGTCGTCATGTTTTTCGCGTTCGTCATCTATCCGATCGCGTACGGGCTCTGGCTGGGCGACCAGCCAGCGCTCTACCAGCAGCTGTTTGCCGACCCGCGCTACCTCACCGCGGTCATCAACACCGTGCTGTACGTGGGCGTCGGGGTGAACGTGAAGATGTTCCTGGCCTTCCTATTGTCAGGCTTCTTCATGCGCAAGCGCTGGTGGATCAAGGCGCTGCTCGTCGTTTACATCCTGCCATGGGCGACGCCGGCGCTGCCCGCTTACATGTCGATCCATTGGTTCGTGAACGGCCAATGGGGGATGCTGAACAACCTGCTCTACTACGTCTTCGGCATCGATGGTCCCATTTACCTGAATGACCACTGGTTGGGCCTCGCTTGCAATATCGGCGCCTACATCTGGAAGAATATGCCGTTCTGGACGATCATTCTGCTCGCCGGACGCATGGCCATCCCGACCGAACTCTACGAAGCAGCCGCGGTGGATGGTGCCAACGGCCTGCGCCGGTTCTTCCACGTCACCTATCCGCTGATGGCCAACCTCTATCTGGTTTGCATCCTGCTGGATACGGTGTTCGCGCTCGGCGACTTCAACGCGACGTATTTCGTCTCTGGCGGCGGTCCGGCGATGCAGACCGAAGTGCTGGCGACTCTTGGCATTCGCTATGCGTTCACCGTCGCGTTGCCGCGGCTGGGTGTGGCGACGGTGATGACCGCGTTGCCCGTGCTAATCCCGCTGGTGATCATTTTGATGCGCAAGCTGCGCCCGTCGGAGGGTCAACTATGAGCGGCACCACCGCAGGCAAGCGCTCGATCGCGCTCACCTCGCGCCGTCGGATCGCCTCGCCGATCGTCTATCGCCTGCAGCGCTGGACGATCGAACTTCTCTCGCTTGGGCTTGCGTTCGCGCTGCTGTGTTGGACGATCGCGCCGATCTACAACATGTGGGAAATCGCGCTCGACAGTCACGACGACATATTCAACGGCGCATTATGGCCCGCGCATCCTTCGCTGGAAAGCTTCCGCGTCGTGGTGACGGAGGACTTCTGGTACCTTGCGCACTTCTGGCACCAGTTCGGCAATAGCTTCATCGTCGGCGGATCGGTGGTGCTCATCACGCTGACGGTGGGCTCGCTGGCCAGCTTCACGGTCAGTCGCATGCGGCTGCGCAATGGCTGGATGCTCACGAACGCCGCGCTGATGACGTATGTGATCCCGGCGTCGTTCCTGGCGATTCCGTTCTACCGCATCATGCAGATATACGGACTGGCGAACCATCTGTCGGCCGTCATTTTGTCGCTGTCCACCTTCGCCACCCCCTATGCGATCTTCATTTTCTCGCAGTACGGCAAGTCGATTCCGATGGAGTTAGATGAGGCCGCGCGCATCGACGGCGCCAACCCGTACCAGATCTATTACCGGATCTATCTGCCATTGATGGCACCCGCACTGGTTGCGGTGGGCACTTACGCGCTGCTGCTCGCGTGGAATGAGTACCTCTACAATTACCTGATGCTGTCGACGCCGGAGACCATGACCGTGGCGGTCGCACTGGCGCAGTTCCTGACCAGCGACGAGTCACCGTGGAACTTCATGATGGCCACGGCCATCATCTACGCCGTTCCGCCGATCATGCTTTACTACGGTTTCCGTCGCTACATGGCCGCGGGCCTGACGATGGGCGGCGTGAAAGGATAACCGCGGACGCGAGGTGTGGAGGCGTTGTGGCTGCGGCCAGGCACGATGAGCCGCGCTGTTTCGGCTGTGCAAGCGGATCTGCCTTCCGCCAATGACGACCGCGCCATCAGAGGTGGCAACCGATGCGGTGCTGCTGGCGTGGAACGAATCTGACCAGACCCTACACCCATCGAGCGAGCAGACGACCGTGCTGCCGGCGATCGGGATCGGTTGTCGCGCGCTTCGCCGCAACCCGGTGGCGAGACCGGGCATAGGCGACGTCAACGGCCGGGGGCGCTTGCGGCAGCGGATTGCCAGCGCTATATGCGCGCCGCGCGCCGGCCCGATCGTCGCGCATCGGCCGGAGTGTAGCTCAGCCTGGTAGAGCACAGTGTTCGGGACGCTGGGGCCGGAGGTTCGAATCCTCTCACTCCGACCAATCCATGTCCGCGTAACAAGGACGTGCGGCAGAAGACCCATACGCCAA
>JASHVB010000567.1 GCA_030039695.1 Acetobacteraceae bacterium | reverse complement strand
CGAAGCACCCGCGCGTGCAGCACCACGTCCTGCACCACGTAATCTTCATACCCCTTGAAGCGTGAACCAGTCGGAACCGCCGCCTTCACGATCTCATCGTCGACCGCAACCTTTGGCATCACCTTGCCCCGACCGCGTCGCTTGGCACGCTTGCCCGTCGGCTTCGGTGTGGTGGCCGTCTCCATCCCACTCGGCTTGATCTGCGGCCGGCCTTTCAGCCCCTTCAAGCGCGCATTTTCCTCGCGCAGATCACCGACCAGTCGCTCAAGCTGGGAAACCTTCGCCGCAAGCTCCAGGATCAGCGCGTCCTTCTCCGCTGCCGACAGCTTGCTTAGCCCTAGGGTGCTGTTCACCCCAGCCTTAGAGTCGACCCACCCGTTACCGCGTCAAGCGATTCCTGTCCGGTTGACTCGCTCGTGAACCCGCCCCGCAAGCCGGCTTGCGCTCCGCCCCCAGCCCGGCCGTGCCCGGGTTTTTGCCCCCGTTACGTTGTCCCTAGGTTAAGTCATTGAAATCACTGGTTTTTCAGATTTGACGTTCCGTTCGAAGGCCTCTGGCGTTGAGTGCAGCCGGATCGCAACCATCACGCGCGCTTTCGCTCCGGTCCGGCAGCTGCGTCGATCAGGCGATGCCGCAAGGCGCCCAGGCTGAAGTTGAACGTGCCGCGCATGTTGATGTGGGCGAATGCGACGGGCGCGATGCGTGTCGAAGTTGGTGATCCACGCGGTCCCCAGTGAGCATCGGCGAAGCGCTGCATCCTCGCTGTGTTCCACGCCATAACCACATTGGTCAGCAACGTGAGCGCGCCGGAGATCGCCGCCAGCTCTTCATGCGAACGGCCATGCTTGGCGCGTATCGGGCCATTGTAGATCGCCCGCTGCAGCTCATGCATCGACTCGCCCTGATTCAGCACACGTTGCAGCTCGCGCCGAAACCCAGGGTTGCTGAGCAGATCGCAGAGGTAAATCGTGCGAAGCAGTTTGCCCAACGTGTTGCCGCATTCATAAGCTGAATCGCCCTTGGCGGCGGAGCCGTAAAGGTCGAGTACGGTGATGGCAGAGCACCATCCGCCATTGATCGACGCGGCGATTCTGAGCAGTGGATCCCAGCCGCGCCGAAGGTTGCCGTCGATAGCCAACCGCTCGGTGACCGGCAATAGAATATCCGGAACATCGATGCCGCGCGGGACGAACAGCTTGCGGTCGCCCATAACGGCCATCCGAGGGCAGAGATCAAAGCCAACGAATTTTGCCACCGCCATTCCGAAATGCGTAAAGGCATGTGTGTCCACCGCGAGCTTGTCCAGCTCGACATGGCGTTGCCGCATCGCTCCTTCGATCGCCGCGCCGACCTGGCGGCGGTCTAGCACGATCGGCTGGTCGTATATGATCGGCCATTGATCCAGTAGGTGCGTGTAGCTGCCGACGGCATAGGTGCGACGCCGCGGATCGAGACGCGCGTTCCAAAGGTGACGGGTGGCCTCCAGGCTCATCATGTCCGACGATGCCAACAACCCTTCGCCCCAGTGGCGAGCGATCCGGTGCCCGCGAAGGTAGGTGACCACGGCATCACTGGCTTGGCGTAACCGGCCATCTTCCTCCAGCTTGCGCATAAGCCAAGCGATGCTGTCGGCCGGTACCCCGTCGACCATGCGCGCGACTTCGGCGGCACTCAGGTCCGAGCCCAGTGCCAACAGCGCGCAATACAGGGTATACAGCTCGCGCTCGTTGCGAGGGCTGCGGCCCAGCAGGATCCACGAGAACCGCACCTCGCTGTCCAGTTGGACGAGCACATCCGGCAACTGCGTCGGCCCGATGGCGGCGAAAATCTCATCGCGCAAGGCTTTGACCTCTACCGGTTCCGGCTCAGCGGGCAACCGAGGGATACGCAACCGCTCATTCTCAACAAAGATTGCCCCATCGGTTACGGCCTGCGCCAGCGACTGAAGCGATTGACGAAGTGCCAGCTGCAATCCCGCGATGAAGGTTTCACGCGATGCCGGCAGCCCCATCTCGCGGATCAACCGCTCGCGTTCTTTTTGCCACAATGCAGCCGGGACGAGCACGTCATCCGGAGCACGATGCGACAAACTCTGACGGGTGCTAGCAGATCCGTTCCGTAGCGAGCGCTTCAGCATCATCAACGCCGCCGCTTCGCACGCACCCAAGGCAGATTCTCGAGTGACAGCGCCATCGATCAACGGCGCCCAAACTTTGGGAAACGGGTTGCTGGTCCCCTCAGGGAGGACCCTACCGCCGTCAACATACACAGAACGCAAGGCAGGTAGCGCTGTCGCAAGCGAATGTCCGGTCTGTAGCTCGAGCGGAACCTCCATCAACTGCTTGACCAGCGGTCGTACAACCGCGCTCTGGCCGCTCAGTTCTTTACGGATTGCAGCAGTGCGGTTGCTCCCCGGTCCATTGGACAACGGTGCAGCAACAGCCCGCACCCGCTCTCTGAACGCGTTATCAGAAATCGACGGATCATCGGCAAGCGCGATCACCGTCGCCATAACGCGCTGATAGCTGGCCAGATTCGACGTTACGGCAGTTTCTACCCGGTCGCGTGCCCGACGCCACAAATCGGCAACGCGATGATCGGCGAGATCCAGGATCGTGTCGGTCACGCGCAGCAGCTGCCAGCGCAGATAACATGCTATCTCCACGGTCCGGCGTGGCTCCCGCAGACGGCGGACCGCCGAGGGTTTCCGTCGCAACATTGCTTTGGCATAGTGGTAAAGACGA
>JASHVB010000566.1 GCA_030039695.1 Acetobacteraceae bacterium | reverse complement strand
CCCGCCATCCGGCATAACGCCGACGATTTTCGCTCCCGCGGCAATCGCGTTGATGACGGCGGGCGTTGCCGCTCCTGCGACATCGACTGAGCCGGACGCCATCGCGACCAGACTCTCTGGCCCTCCTTGCGAAAAGCCCTCCGATTCGATCCTGACGCCCTTGTCTTTCAGCCAACCGAGCGCGTCGGCGACTTCATAGGTCGCGATGCTTCCTCGACTGGCAAGGTAGCGGATTACCGTAACCTTTTGTTCACCGGTTTGTACGGCCTGCGCCGCAGCCACACTCGTCCAAATGACAAGACTGGCAACGGTGGCGATGATCGTGGTGGTGCAGCCAAGACGGCGCTTTCCCATTCTCGTGTTCCTTCAACATTGTGGATCGACCCACAAACGTCGGCGGGGTACTGTTCGGTGGCGGCATCCGGTCAAGCGGCGTTTCCGAAGGACCGGGTCTTTGCCTGGCCACGCCCTTCCCACCGACAGAACCGGTTCTGCAGAGTCAGCAAGGCATAGTTGAGTGTTAGGCCGATGCTGGCGAGCAGCACGATGGCTGCAAACATCAGTGGGATTTCAAAATTGTATTGCGCGTTGATGATCAGGAACCCCAGACCCTTCTTGGCGCCGATCATCTCTGCGGCCACCAGTAGCAGCAGCGAGGTCGACGCGCCGAGCCTGAGGCCAACGAATATCGACGGGGCCGCAGCCGGCAGTACGACTCGTCTGAACACCTCCTTCTTTGAGGCGCCGAATACGCGGGCCATCTCGATCAGGCGGGCATCGACCAGTTTCACGCCGGAAATGGTGTTCAATAATATGGGAAAGAAGGCGGCCCAGCAGATGATGGTGATCTTCGACGCCTCGCCCAGCCCTAGCAGCAGGATAAAGATCGGATAGATGGCCAGCGCCGAGGTTTGCCTGAACATCTGTACGAGAGCGTCGACGAAGCTTTCAAAACGTCGGAAGGCTCCCATGAACAGACCCAGCGGGATCGCGACGACAACCGCGATACCGAAGGCGACCGCTGACCGTTGCAGGCTGATCAGCATATTGCTGAGCAAGCTCCCATCGGCGAACCCCTGGATCATCGCCACAACCACCTTGGTGAGAGGTGGGATGACCGAGGAATCGATGACGTCGAACTGCGACAGGAGTTGCCAGGCCAGAAGGAACAATAGGATCGCGCCATACTTCCAGAAGATCGTGCCAAACCGCCGTAAGGCGCTTGCGCGGGCGCGGCGCAACCCGCTTGCCTCGGGGTTGAGCCAGCGGGACGGCATAGCGGCGGCGGGAGTGAACAGACTCTTCTCCGTCCACGGTTTCGCTCCCATGGGTGCCAGCCGTGCGGGCGTGCTGTTCTGCTTGAACTCAGAGGCGAACTGGCCAAGCTGGAGCGGCATGTCCGGTTTCTCCTGACCAGGGTTCCGAGCCCGTCGCGCAAAACTGGCGGTGCCTCGCGGCATCGCCAGTTTTGGGTCGATGAAATGCTCTCGTCCCAGCGACAAAACCCGCTAACAGACGACACAATCGCTACGTCCAACTGCGGTGTCAAGTGGAATGAGCGGGTGCCAAAGGCGTCACCGCAGCACGCGGTCGCGCCCCGGACTAACCGATTGTCATCATTCCCGGGTTTCCTGGTATCGGCATGCCTGTACCACATATAACGTGCGTGTGACGTATATTAGATTGACGGCCTATCGGCCATGTGGTTTTGTGCTGCTGACCAGGCAGCCGGGACGGCTCACGGCTGCTCCACTCGTAGACGTTGGGGGGATCATGGATTTCAACCCGAAGCTTCGACCAGGCCGCCGGACCTTCCTCGCCGCCGCCGGTGCCGCTGTCCCGGCCCTGGCATTGCTCGGCCGGCGCGTGCTGGCAGCAGAGCAGGCAACAGCCTTGCCGCCTGACGTACTGCATCCCCCGCTCTGTGCCATTGCCGAACTCGGCCCACCGCCGCCAATCCCCGCGGGGCCGCCACGCAAGGTGACCCTTGCGTGGAACGAGGCAGCCATTTGCACCGCGGCGGTTCCTGTCGCGATGAAACGGGGCTTTTTCCAGCGCTACAACCTGGATGTCAGCTATATCAATTTCGCTGGTTCCACCGACCAGCTTCTGGAAGCAATCGCGACCGGCAAGGCCGACGGCGCGACTGGGATGGCCCTGCGCTGGCTCAAACCACTTGAGCAGGGGTTCGACGTAAAACTAGTGGCCGGCCTGCATGCGGGATGCATGCACATGCTGGTGCAGCGGGCTAGCGGGATCACCGCACTCAGTCAACTGCGCGGCAAGACCATTGGTGTGGGCGATATGGCGGCCCCAGATAAGAATTTCTTTGGAATCATGCTGCAGCAACATGGCATCGACCCGGACCGCGACGTGACGTGGCAGCAATTCCCTGGCGACCTGCTGCCGCTGGCTTTGCAGAAGGGTGAAGCGCACGCGATCACCGGCGGCGACCCCCTGACGTGGCTGTGGCGCAAGAACTACGACCTCGTCCAGATCGCATCGAATATGGACGGTCGCTACGCGCAGCTCGCGTGCTGCGTCATCGGGTTGCGTGGAAGTTTGGTACGGAATGATAAATACGTTGCCGGCGCGTTGACCCGCGCCATCCTGGAAGCGGGCGCTTGGGTTGCCGATCATCCGGACGAAACCGGGGAGATCTTTGCCAGCTATGCACCGAAGGCGAGACCCGTGCAATTGGCAACGATGCTACGCGAGATGGGACATTGCGAGCAGGCGATCGGCGTCAAGTTCCAGAACCAGATCGCGCAATACGCCGATCTCCTGAAGCTGATCGGCGTGTTCCGGAACGGCACCGATTCGGACCGGTTTGCGAGCCGCGTCACCACCAACGTGGTGGCCTGACGCCGGACAAGGCCCAGGAGACCCGGTGTCGGTAACGACGCCATCCCGCACGTCACCGCCGAAGGCGCGAGGTTCTTCCTTGAGCGACCCCAGCATCCAGGTCAGCCCCGTCACCCCGCGCATCGGCGCCAAGATATCGGGCATCGATCTCACGAACCCGTCGAGCGATCAGCAGGTCGAAGATCTCCATGCCGCCTTGGCAGAGCAACAGGTACCGTTCTTTCGACACCAGAACATCAATCTGAATCAGCAGAATGCATCTGGCCAGCACTTCGGCAGGCTGCACATTCATCCAAATCGACCAGGCCCCGAAGGCCATCCTGAGGTCCTGCCGATTGGCGCCGATGCGAATTCCAAGCGCATCGCCGGGGAGAATTGGCATTCTGACGTGTCCTGCGACATCGAGCCGTCGCTCGGCAGCATCCCGTATTACCACACAGTGCCACTCTCCGGCGGCGATACCATCGTCGTGAACCAGCGCGTGGCCTATGATGCGCTCAGCCGTGCCTTCAGGTCCTGTCTTGACGGCCTCACCACGACCCGTTCGTGCGACCACGTCCATCGGGGCACCGACCGGTTGCTCGGAGCCGACGACCGCAACAAGGTGTTTTCGCGGACGGTGCACCCGGTCGTGCGCACTCATCTGGGAACCAAACACGAGACATTGCTCGTCAACCAGAGGCTCACCAGGCGTAGCAATGAACTGTCGCCGGAAGAGAACCGCGCCGTCCTCGATTTTTTGTTCACGGACAGCACCCATCCGGTCTTCCGGGTGCGCTTCCACCGGCAGCCACATTCCGTGGCGCCGTCGGACAATAGAGCCGTCAGCACATCGCAATATGGGGATCCTTCCCCCAGGTACGTTCGAGCTATCGGGTGACGATCCAAGGTGACAGCCGTTACTGAGCGGCGAGGTGCAATCCCACAAGACGAGGGCGCGACGAAGGACCAAAGCGCAGCTGCAGCATAATTTTCCATCGAGCGAGGAAACGACATGAGTGATAGTGCGACGATAGCGCCGCCATCGGTCGATACCCGACCGCTGACCGGCCGCATTGGGGCGGAAATCCGAGGGATTACGCTGTCAGGCCGCCTAAACGAAGCGAGCCTCCAGACGATCCGTCAGGCCTTGCTGCGCCACAAAGTCGTGTTCTTTCGCGGACAGCATCATCTGGACGAGGAGACACAGGTGGCCTTCGCACGTCTGCTCGGCGATCCGGTCCCGCATCCAACCGTGCCGTCGCTGGACGGCACCGACTATATCCTGGATATCGACGGTTCACACGGCGGCGGACGCGCCAGTTCATGGCATACAGACGTAACGTTTGTACGTGATTACCCGAAGATATCGATCCTGCGTAGCCTAGTGGTGCCGGAAGCTGGCGGCGATACGGTTTGGGCCAACACCGCGGCGGCCTACCAGGAACTGCCTGCCCCGTTGCGAGACCTGGCAGATCGGCTGTGGACATTGCATAGCAACGATTACGACTATGCCGCCGGACGTGCGCAGGTGCGCCCGTCCGATGTGGAGCGTTACAAGAAAGTCTTCACCAAGACCGTTTATGAGACCGAGCACCCGCTGGTGCGGGTGCATCCGGAAACAGGAGAGCGAAGCCTCGTCCTGGGACATTTCGTCAAGCGTTTCGTCGGCGTCACCTCGACGGATTCGCGTCACCTGTTCGATATCTTCCAGTCGCATATTGTGCGCCATGAGAATACGGTACGCTGGCGATGGGAGCCGGGCGACGTTGCGATGTGGGACAACCGGGCCACGCAGCACCGGGCGATTGATGACTATGGTGATCAGCCGCGAATTGTTCGCCGGGTGACCTTGCGCGGTGAGACACCAGTCAGTGTTGACGGCCGACCCAGTATCACGATCAGCCCCGCAGCATGACGGGTTCGGCCTGGCTCCCGCGTTCCGAGGCGTCGCTGCCGGAAGGTCCGGCTGACACGGCGATACGCGTCGTGCATCGCGCACACAATGGCCATGCGAGGCAGTCGGGCAAGCTCTCCGGGACCTGATGGCAGCCGTGAGGTATAGCGCTCGCTGCGCGCAGGCTAAGTGACCATAACCGGTTGCGTCCCAGACCGGCGGCGGGCGGCGACATCGCGTGACGGCAAATATCCTGCTGGCCGTTCCCCGCCACACAGGACAATCGCCCGTTGCCCCCCACCACGCGGGGAAGGACTTGCTATTCCGCACGTTGCACGCTATTCAACAACCCTGATGGAAAGCCGCGAGAGAATATGTTTTTAGCGCGCCGAGATCGTGGAATGGTTGCCGTGGCGATCGTGCTGGATATTGCGTTTCATGGCGGCGGCGACACTGTCGTGAGTGCGGCGGAGCTCTCGGAGCGCACCGGAATGGCGCGCCGCACTTTGGAACCACTGCTTCAGGCGTTGTCGCGTGAGCACGTGCTGGACAGCACGCGCGGTCCCAGCGGCGGATACCGGCTGGCCAGACCGGCTCGTCTGATCAAGCTGGCCGAAGTCATCTCCGTTGGCCTGAACAGCCTAGAGGAGACCGCGCCGGATCTGACGGGGCGCCTGCAACGCGCGATTGTCGAGCCGCTGTGGGGCGAATTTGACGCCAGCCTGCAGGTACAGACTGACGCCCTGACGATGGAGGACCTGTTGCGCCGCGCCGCCAAGGCGGGGTTGCGAAAGCCGGTGACCGACCCGCTGAACTTCGCCATCTGATCCAGGCGGTCATGCCGAGATCCCGCTCCGCCCGACGGGCAACGGCCACCGAAGCCAAGCCGACGTCCAGGTCCGCCCATTTCACGATGAGGCCGTCCACGCCGCGCGGGCGGATCTATGCCAGCGTGCTCGACCTGGTCGGCGGCACGCCGCTGGTGCGCCTGCCAAAGCTCGCCCAGGCCGACAGCCTGCATGCCGATCTCGCCCTGAAGCTCGAGTTCTTCAACCCCCTTGGTTCGGTCAAGGACCGGATCGGTCTGGCGATGGTCGAGGCGGCCGAGCGTGCCGGCGAAATCACGCCCGGCAGAACCACGATCGTTGAACCGACCTCCGGCAACACAGGAATCGCGCTGGCCTTCGTCGCAGCAGCGAAGGGGTATCAGCTGACCGTAGTCATGCCCGAGGGTGCTTCGGTCGAACGGCGCAAAATGCTGCGCCTGATGGGTGCCGAGGTCGAGCTAACGCCCGCGAAGCTCGGCATGCCGGGCGCGATCGCGCGTGCCGACGCCATCCTCAAGCACCGCTCGGATGCCTGGATCGCCCGGCAGTTCGACAATCCGGCCAATCCCGCTGCACATGACGCTACCACGGCTGAGGAGATCTGGGTCGATACCGGCGGTCAGATCGACATGGTCGTTGGCGGCGTTGGCACCGGTGGCACGTTGACCGGCATCGCCCGTGCGTTAAAGCCTCGGCGACCGAGTTTGCGTGTGATCGGTGTCGAACCACGGGAAAGCGCGGTGCTGTCAGGCGACAGCCCTGGGCCGCATCGGATTCAGGGCATCGGTGCCGGGTTCACACCAGCCGTGCTCGCTCGAGAGTTGCTTGACGAGATCACGACCGTGTCCGAAGCCGAATCCTTCGCCGCGGCGCGTCGGTGCGCAGCGATCGAGGGGTTGCCGATCGGGATCTCATCGGGCGCCGTGCTGCATACGATGCTTGATCTCGCCGCACGCCCCGAGAATACCGGCAAGCTGATTGTCGGAATCGCTGCGTCGTTCGCGGAACGCTACCTTTCCACCCCCTTGTTCGCCGGCATGTAATTATTTGCCTCTGGTGGGAGGCGCTGGACATTGTTCCAGATACGCCGGCACCAGCGCCAAGGCTGGGCTGGTTTGCCAACGACCCGATCCGTTGATGGGCAGGGCCCGGCCTTGAACAACTGCTGGGCCGCATTTTGCGCATAGGCCGCGGTTGGCCACACATTTTGGTCCATGGTTCTGACCGTCGCGTGTGTGGCGACGAATTCCACGCCCAGCTCATGCGCGACGGCTATGCCCAGGAAGACGCCACCTGTTTTTACCGGGACTGAATGCCTGACGGGAGCGCGTGGTTCGCTTACCGCCCATGGTGTTGAGGATCGACTTCGTTCGGCTGGCAACGAGTAGTCATCGTCGTAGCCGGCGCGGACTTGCATGGAACAAATCTCTCCATCATGGTGCGAATGACGAGCCACGCGGAGCGTGGGCGGGGCCAGATGACAGCATAAGCGCTGTTAACGCCGCCCATCGGAGGGTCGATACCGTCCCGGGAGTTGCAAGCTCTCGGTTACAGGTCCGCCATCCCTGCTCTCCTTGACGTGGGGTAGCTTCAACAATCGCTGTAGGCTTCACGCCCGCCCACCAGGTAGTCGATATCAAACTGCAGGCAGACAGCGTATAATTAGGGCCCGCGACTTGCCGGGGGAAATTCTTTCTCCTGAGACATAGCCAGACCTGTCTGGCGCGTCGCAACCCGACAGTGCAAATGGTGAGCGGCCGTTCGAGCTGTGTCTGATGGCGGATCCCCTGTTGCATATAGATCACAAAGCATTTCCCGTTGACGCTGCCGAGTTCAGAATGGAATAGTGATTTTGCGGGATACGCCGGGCCAATACGGAATGGAGAGATTGGAATGACCCGACGATCGGCGAACGCGGCAAGCCGCATAGGCTCATGCTCCCTGATATCGAGAGCCAAAGGTAGAAAATTTGTCAGGCAGCCTTGTGCAGAAAAATCTACGCTGCACGAGCTGTGGTTGATGGATGTATTTCGCCGGGCAGCATCCCCACCGGAGGGCGTGTGCCGTGCCATGCTGTTGCGCGGAGTGGAGGGCGCAAGGTTGCCCGTGGCCCCTGCGGCATTTCATCCCACCTGTGCGCGGCCAGCCGCATGACCACCATCGCGGTGATCGGGGCAGGTTTCAGCGGGACCCTCCTGTCGCTACACTTGTTGCGCTACGCGGCGCCGACCACGCGCATCGTGCTGATCGAGCGCAACAGCCAGTTCGGCCGGGGCCTGGCTTACGCCACCGGCAACGCAAACCACTTCCTGAACGTGCCCGCGGGCCGCATGAGTGCGTTCCATGATCGGCCGGATCACTTTCTGGAGTGGCTGCAGAAACTGCCCGGGCAAGAACGCCCCGGCATCGAGGTAACAGCACAAGCTTTCGTGCCCCGACGGTTATTCGGCGCCTATGTGCGTGCCTTGCTGAACGAGGAGATCAAACGAACTGGCCGCGAACGGCTGGAGCTAGTGCGTGGGGACGTGCAGGCGCTCGACCGGGCCACGCGCCCTTTGACCCTGCGCTTGGACCGCGACCGCACACTGTCCGCTGATCTTGCTGTTCTGGCGGTCGGCAATTTCCCACCCGAACCGATGCCAGTCGCTAATCCGGACTTCTACGACAGCCCGTTCTATCGCCCGGATCCTTGGGCGGCGGACGCATTTTCCAACCTACCCACGAACGCGCCAGTTCTGTTAATCGGCACGAGCTTGACCACGGTCGACGCCGTCATCTCTTTGCTGGATCAGAAGCATGACGGGCCTATTTACGCATTGTCGCGCCGCGGCCTGCTGCCGCGTCGTCATGAGACGGTGCGCCAGTTACCAAGCGAGCATGCGCCGTTCCCGACCGCGGTGAATGCGCTCGCGCGGTTCCTGCGCGAAGAGGTGGCGCGGGCGGCCGCACAGGGTTGTGGATGGCAGCCGATTGTGGATGAGCTACGGCCGTTCGCCGTCGACGTCTGGCAAACGATGTCGCAGCAGGACCGCCGCCGCTTTCTGCGGCACCTCCGGCCGTGGTGGGATGTGCACCGCCACCGCATGGCAGGACTGGTGGCGGACCGCATCGATGCGGCGCGCGACAGCGGCCAACTTCATGTTATCACGGGCCGCGTGCACGCCTATAAGATCGGAGAAAAGCAAGTCGACGTGCTGTACCGTCCGCGCGGCGCAGATGAGTGTCAGACCATGACCGTCGCCCGTGTGGTCAATTGTTCCGGTCCGGGAGCAGATTACGACCGCATCAGGGAACCGCTGGTTCGCAACCTCCTAGCGAATGGTGTCGTCCGGCCAGATCCGCTGCGGCTCGGCCTTGATGTGACTGCCAATTGCGCGCTGCTCGATCGCAACGGTGCGGTCTCCCGCCGCTTGTTTGCCATTGGGCCGGTGACCAAAGGGGCCTTCTGGGAAATGACCGCGGTTCCCGATATCCGCCGCCAGGCGGAGAAGCTGGCGGAACACCTCGCCGGGCTGGCGCAGAGCGTGGTTCCGCGGGCCACCGAACCGGTTGCCGAGAAGACCACCGCAATCGCATGACCGTGCGGGAACTCCCACGGGTTTGGCCATGATTCGGAACCCTGGTGCGAGCAGCCGAGGATGTTGCTTGGCCTACGGCTGCCGATCTTTGGATCAGCGAGCCATCGATGCGCGGCACATAATGATCGGCCTCTACAGCTGGCAGCACTCCGTCGACGAACGCCGGTACGCACTGTTGCGGCCGCGGCTCTCTCATGTGCGGCATGGTTGTCGGAAAGCCTGTCGCAAACCGATCAGTGGGATAATGCCGTTAAGCACGATCCATGACCGCTAAATACCTCTCGTGCTGCTCCGCGAGGCCGCCAATACCTACGGCGTCAGCGTAGCAGAGCGAAATCTATCCATCGAGTGGCTAGGGTGCGGTCGTTCATTGCCGATCGCACCCTGCGCGGCGCGAGAAATTTGTTTTTCGTGCGTCCGCCTTGCACGATCCCGATAAGTGGTTTCCAATGACGCCATGTGGCAGCCGCCTCGGCAGCCAAGCGAGGTCATCGGATACAAGGATTGCCGCTATTCATCTGCTCCCGAGAGTACCGGACGGTGCGGTGCCGCCGCGCCGATTTCACAAATCCCGTGACGCTTGCCCTGGCCAGCCAAATATCAACGTGGCTGAAACGTGGTATATTTCTGCGCAGACAGTCGTCTTCGCAACCTCCCGATTGGGCTTCCAGTAACGACTCTCGTGCGCGAGGTGCAAACAATGTCCTCATCAAGTACAGCAGGACCGGACCAGGTTACGGCTTCGGCCACACCGTGGCTGCGTGTCACACGACCGGGCCGACACGAGCGCCCGGCAGCCAGTCCGCGCGGTCCCCGCGCCCCCGGCCCGAACGAGGACGCCGACGACGCCACATGGCGTGGGCCGCCACGCAGCTCGTTTGTATGGACCACAGGCTTGGTGGCTGCCGTCGCCTGGCTCGTCACCGCCGCGATCACCGGCCTGCTGCCTGATATCGACGATTTCGAACGGACCACCCTGCTCGCGCAGGCGATGACCTGGCTCGGCATCGCTTTGGCACTGCTTGCCCTCGGTGCGACATTGCTGCGTCGTGCGGTGCCCGATCGCATTCGCAATCTCGGTCCTTGGCTCATCACGCTCGCCGCGCTGTTTGCCTTGTGGGAGCTGGTAACGGCCAAGTTTGCACTCCTGCCGCGACCGTTTTTCGCTTCGCCCCAAGCAGTGCTGGAGGTTTTCACCGACGATGCGCCGAGGTTGGGCGACAGTGTCTGGAATTCGGTCCGCCTGCTTTTGGGCGGCTATGCGATCGGCGCGATGGTGGGCTTTATCGCCGGAGTAGCCATGGGCTGGTCGCGTGCCGTCGGCTATTGGGCGCATCCGGTGTTACGCCTGATTGGCCCGCTGCCGGCCACCGCATGGCTGCCGTTGGCGTTCTTCGCTTTTCCCTCCAGCCATAGCGCCAGCACTTTCCTGATCGCACTCGCCACTGGATTTCCGGTGACCGTGCTGACCTGGTCGGGCGTCGCGGGAGTGAACAAGGCGTACTACGACGTCGCGCGCACCATGGGCGCGACGACACGCTTCCTAGTGCTGAAGGTGGCAATCCCCGCTGCGATGCCGTCGGTCTTCGTCGGTCTGTTCATGGGCCTCGGTGCGTCATTCTCGGTGCTCGTCGTCGCCGAGATGATGGGCGTGAAGTCCGGCTTGGGCTGGTATTTACAATGGGCGCAAGGTTGGGCCGCCTACGCCAACATGTACGCCGCGCTGCTGGTGATGGCGCTGATGTGCACCGGGCTCATCACGATACTGTTCCGGCTGCGCGATCGTTTGCTGTCCTGGCAGAAGGGGCTGGTGCAATGGTAGC
>JASHVB010000565.1 GCA_030039695.1 Acetobacteraceae bacterium | reverse complement strand
GTGCTGAAGGATGTGCGCCTCGCGCTTGCCGAATCGGAAAGTGCGGGTGCCCCAATGCCATCGGTTGATGTTGTGCGCGACCGGCTGATCACGGGCATCGCTCGCGGCTACGCCGATCTCGATTGGAGCGTGCTCGGTCTGATCGCCGAGGAGGAGGCGGGACTTAACCGCTCCCCTCCCGTCGGCGACAATTGAATATCATCCTGGTCGGCCCGTGGCGCACCACATGCCAGTGGTTGGCGCAACATCTGGCGGATTGGCGCGTGCTTTCGCTGACGAACAGGACACGTTGAGCAACGACGCATTAACGATGGCAATGACGCCCATAATGGAGGCCATGTCAGAGTAGCGGGCCGCAAACCTGCCGTTAACGGAAATGTTCGGAGTGCAGAGTCGGCGGGCAACGCGAATTCCACAACATCGGCGACAGGCCAGGCCATCGCCGTCTCCGCATCGATCCTGCAGATAGCGGTGCAGCGGCGGTAGGATTGAACTCGCCGCGCCGATGCCGGCTCGCCGTTGTCGTCCGCGGGTATCGTCCCGTCGTCCGGCGGCAGCACTGTTGCGGCGCGGTCGAGCGTCAGTAAGGTATCGGTGGGATCAGCTGGCCGCTCGGGCACGATGGTCGCCCACGCGGTCTATACCGGCGCGCGGTTCACACGGATCGGTGGCGGCGCGGCTTCCATGGTGAGAGTGTGTACCGCTGGCACCGACACGCGCCCTTCCGCTCGGGGGCGCTCGATACCGACGATCCCGGCGATGGTCCACGAGTTCGTTCATGCTGCCGTCTCGGTTGACACCGGCAAGGAACCAGCGTTCCGCGACATTACTTTGGGCGTCCACCCTCCCCGACCACAAGTGCGCCGCCAGGCCGGAACCGGCGTTTTCGGCCCTCACCGCGGCAGTCGCGCCCGATGCCTATGTGGGGTTTCACGATCGCTGGCTGTCGGGCCCGCGATTGGGTTGAGCGTCGGCGCTCTAGTCTCATGATCACGCGCACTGTGCTTGGCCTGGGTCAGGAAGTTTCGTACGATCTCGGATGTCTCTCCGCGCCGGAACGCGAGGGCGAGCTTCGCGACGGGGCTTAGGGTTTTGATCTCACGATACGCGACCCCAATCACCTGAACCTGCCGGAGCGAGATCGGCACCAGCGAGTACCCCAGTTCTGCCGCGACCAGGCTCACGACAGACCCCATCTGTGGCGCCGGTTGCCCTAACACCGGCTCGAACCCCGCCTCGCGGCACGTCGCGATCACCGTATCGAAGAAGGTCTGCCCTACCCCGCGCGGGGTCAGGATCAACGGTTCATCGCGCAACTGACGCAGGTCGACGCGTGACGACTTCGCGGCCGGATGAGCCGCCGGCAACACCACCAGCATCGGCTCCTCGGACAGCGGGTGGAGTTGCAGGTCGTCGCTGCCAAGGCTCTCCGAACGCAGGAACACCGCGTCCAACAGATTCTCCCGCAGACCGGCGATCAGACGCCCGGTGTTGCTCTCCTCCAGCGACAGATCGACGTCCGGATAGGCACGCTTGAAGGAGCGGATGGCAGCCGTGACGATTGGATTAAATGGGGCCGAGCCAGTGTAGCCGACCCGCAGCGAGCCGATCTCCCCGCGTGCCGCTCGCCGCGCCGCGCGAACAGCGCGTTCCGCTTGTGGCGGAATGGCCTGTACGTGCTCCAGGAATGCCCGGCCGGCATCCGTCAGCTCCGTGCCTTGCGGGATGCGGTGGAACAAGGCGGCGCCGACCTCGCTTTCCAGGTCTTTGATCTGCTGACTGAGCGGTGGCTGGCCGATGCCCACGCGCGCCGCGGCGCGGGTGAAGTTCCGCTCTTCCGCAACGGCAAGGAAATAGCGGATGTGGCGCAGTTCCATTGCCAGTGCCAAAACCTATCGACAATGCCTGCGCCATATATTGGACCAAGGTCGCCGGAAAGATCAACTTTGCCCTGATAAAGACCGTGGGATGAGACACGATGGGCACGACCACACTCGCCCGGGCGCAGCGCGGCAGTGAACCGGCCTGGACCGAATGCGGATCCCGAGCTTACCACCGCGTCAGTCTGGCATTGTTCCTTGCAGGATTCGCCACATTCTCGCTGCTCTATTGCGTGCAGCCCTTGCTGCCTGCCTTCGCGCAGGATTTCCGGGTCGGCCCGGCGGAAAGTTCGCTGACGCTATCACTGTCGACCGGCTTCCTCGCAATCGCCATTCTGTGTGCCGGCGCAGTGTCCGAGGTGGTGGGCCGTCGCGGCCTGATGTTTGCCTCGCTGATCGGTGCGGCGATCCTCAACATAGCCGATGCCGTCGTGCCAAACTGGCAGGCCTTGCTGCTCGCCCGGGCGCTAGAGGGATTCGTGCTGGGCGGCGTCCCGGCGGTGGCGATGGCCTATCTCGCAGAGGAGATTCATCCGCGCGGCCTGGGGCTCTCTATGGGCCTCTACGTCGGGGGCACCGCCTTCGGAGGCATGTTTGGTCGGGTCATCGTCGGCGCACTGACGCAGTTCACCTCCTGGCGCGTCGCGCTCGGCGGAGTGGGACTGCTCGACCTGGTGGCTGCTATCGGATTTTTCGTCTTGCTGCCCGCGCCGCGCAATTTCGTGCGGCAGCCGCGACTCAAGCTGCGGTACCACCTTGCCGCGTGGCAAGCTCATCTTTGCTCTGGCCCGCTGCCGTTGTTGTTCCTGATTGGCTGCCTGCTGATGGGAGCCTTCGTAACCGTCTACAATTACGCCGCCTTCCGTCTGACAGATGCACCATACACGCTGAGCGATACCCAGATCGGCTCGATCTTTCTGGTCTATCTGTTCGGCATGGCTTCGTCCGGGTTCGCGGGCGCTTTGTCTGACAAGCACGGCCGCAGTCCTGTCCTGATAGCCGGCATCGCGATTGCTGCGATTGGCGTCGGGCTGACGCTGCTGCAACCCGTGGCAGTCATAATTTGTGGCATCGCGGTGCTGACGATGGGGTTTTTCATTGGGCACTCGACCGCCAGTAGCTGGGTAGCGAACGCGGCTGTGGGAGCGAAGGGCCACGCATCATCACTCTACCTGCTGGCCTACTATTTAGGATCCAGCGTCATGGGCTCCGTAGCTGGCTGGTTCTGGTCGGCGGGACAATGGACTGCCGTCGCAGCTTTTGTCATCGCTCTGCTCGTTATGGCGTTCGCCGCGGGTCTGTTGCTGATACGCTATGCCTGAGGCACCGTGCTATTTCCATCCGAAACGACTCTTGCCGAACGTCAGCTCATTTCGTTGCCGAGAGGCGGAAATGGTCGCTGGTCCGCGATCGCTCTAATTGTCGCTCGACAGCCGCAATCACGATTGCCTTAAATCGGGATGACCATCCTAGTTGAAAACGGCACCTTCCATCGAGCAGTAATGCGAACGCAGCCAACATCTGCGTCGTGGATATCGACAACCGCCACGTTGATGCGCTGTTGGCTAGGCTGAAAGCAACAGCAGTATAAGGACGCGAGGTTGCCGTACGAGAGGTGATGAAGCCTCAACCTTGTGTATCCGGCCGAAGCTGCGCGAGGAGCTGGCGCAACTCGGTCGGACCGAAAGGCTTCTCCAGGACGCCGTCCCAGTCCGGCACGCGGCAAGATCGAACGGTCAGGATCCACCCAGGGGCATGAGCGCCCCTTTGGAGCCGCCTCCGACGCGGTGTCAGAGCGATCAGCGGATCGGCCCACGAATGGACCATCTGCAGTGCAGCCCGCCAGGCAGTCGGCCTGACGGGCGGTTTCTCACGTGCCTTCGACTTCAAGGATAAAGTCGATATTGCCCCTCGTCGCGTGACTGTAGGGGCAGACCTTCTCATGGGTCTCTTGCACCAAGGCGCGCGCCTCGTCGGCAGCCAACGTCGGCACTTTTACATGCATCGTTACCGCGATGCCAAACCCGCCGCCCTCCCGCGGCCCCACCGAAGTCGAGCAAGTCACGACGGTTCCTGCAACATTCTTCTTGTGCTGATGCGCGACGAATTCGATCGCCCCGCCAAAACATGCCGCATAGCCGGCTGCGAAAAGGTGTTCTGGGGTGGTCGTGTTCGGCAGCCCCGGACCGCCCATTTCCTTGCGTACCGATAGGTCGACGCTGACCGAATGGTCGGTCGTTTCGGAATGTCCGTTGCGGCCGCCAGTATTGATCGCGGTCGCCGTAACCAGCGGCTTAATGGTGTAGGCAGCCATACCTTGTCCTCCTGCTTTCAGGATGCATTCTGCTCGAGGATCCAGCGGCGCCCGGGACGAATCCAAAGCGCCTCGCTTCGCCATTGGGCGATGCCGAAGCTATCGAAATTCGCCACCTTCGCCCAGGCCGTCACGAAGCCTTGACGGACTTCTTGGCCGAACCTGCGGCCGCGCAAACTTCCGCATCCCCCCGCGGCTACGAGTGCGCGCCAATGATCAGGTCAACCTGCGTTCCCAGTCAACTTCAGCGCGCCGGTCCTGGACGAGGCCACGGCGATGGGACGTGCGGGCAGGGCGGCGATCAACGCTAGACCGGCTGTCGGTTTGGTCCGCGGGGTGTTCAGGGCGTCGTGCGGCGTAGCATTCGTGTAACATGGCGAAGAGCGTTTTTCGCTTGGCGGCGCGGCGCACCGAACCCCGTGTTAAGGCTCCGCAACAGAAAGCCGCGCCGGTAAGCGAACAGCGTGTTGGACTTAGCCGCATCCCTGGCAATTCCGACCTGGCGGCGGCCATTTAATCGCTGACCGAGACCGCCTTATACCGTACGCGGCATAAGCATTGTGTTGCACAAACAGCGTTGCCTTCACCGCTGAAAACGCCTGACGCTGCCAGCCCCTATCCACGTTAGCTACGCGTCTCATCGTCCCGACCACTTGGCCATGGAAGAAGGCGCGCGACCAGCACGCGCACCGCCGCCGCTCAGCGGGCGGTGACCTGCCGGTCGACCTTGCCAACGATGTAAGCAACGCCCTCCGGCCCAACCTTCGTGGCGTGCTGGCAATCCCCGGGTATCTCGCAATGGCCACCCGCGCAGAACGTTTCCGCCTTGCCGTCCCGGATCACCGTGATCTCGCCACTCAGCACCATGATACGCACGTCGAACCCATGCGCATGGAGATCTTCGGTGAAGTTGGGCTTCTGACCACCATGGACGACCTCGAAGCCCTCACGGCGCAGGTCGCTTTCGAACGCCTCGCGCGTAAGCGGCCCGCCGTTGCGTCGGCGGCCCGACAGGTAGGCGACGCCCTCGGGACCGACCTGCTCGGTATGCATGCAGCCGGCGGGCACCTCACAGCACTGTCCGGCGCGGAACGTCTCCGGAGTATTGTCGCGCGTGACCGTGATTTCACCTCCGAGCACGAAGAACCGGGCATCGAAGTCATGGCAGTGGTTGGCCTCTCTCATGTTCGGCCGCAGGCTGGCGTAGACGGGGCGGAAGCCGTCGCGTCGCAGTTCCGCAGCGAATTCGTGTTGATCCATCTAACGATCTCCCAGTGCACGCCCATCGATCCGTGCCCGGACGGGGCAAGATGGTTGAAGTGTCGAAAGCGCTGCAGCGCCCAGCACCGGCATTCCTTCGCGCCCTGCGCACTCCACTTATCCGCCGATAACAGATTTTATCAATACTAAACCGACGGGCATGGCACCGGAGCGCCGGCCGACCGAAAGCGGCCCCACCAGCCTCCCCCAGGCCGGCTCTTGACCGCCGCCGGGTCCCATCGGCTGGCCGGTGTGCTTCCCGAGGTCGAGTGGTTCGCCGGCCTGATCAATTCGCGGACCCGCCGTTTGACTCGACTCACATCGGCTGCCACGCCGCAGGTCTAAGAGCCGTGTGCACTGCGCTGACGGAATGCCATGCGCAGGCGAAAGGATGGCAAGTCCAACGGACCCGGAAAGAGCGGGTCGTAGACCGTGCACGCACTTTCAAAGGTCGGATTGCTGGCCGTCATAACCGCCGTCACCGTCGCGCGTGCAGGCGCGACGGGCAAACCCATTTTTGCCCAGAAGGGCACCATGCCGAAGATGACGCTCGACGATAGCGTCAAGGCCAGCAAGACCCTGGAGACAGAACTTGCCGAGTACGACACCGACCAGAAGAAATTGCAGACGCGCATCAACAAGACGATGGGCGAATACCCTACCATTGCCGAGAGCTTGGACAAGGGCCGCGATGACATCGTTGAGCAGAAGAAGCAGCTCGAGGACGCCTACGACACATGGGATAAATTGTCGCAGAAGCTGCAGCGCATAAAATCCGACGTCACGACGGTCGGCAAGGAAGCCCAGGCAACTGTCCCGGGTCTCGGCAAGTTCGCCGACGAGGCGGAGAATCTGTCGAAGGCACTCGCTTCCTGCCAGGCTGATGTGAACAGCCTCAAGGAGGAAGATGGTACGCCCAAGAAGCTGACCAAGATGGCCGGCCGGCTAGGGGCGGACTACAGCAACATCATTCAGCAAGCGGGCGGTCTGCCGAACGACCCGGCCGCACCGCCGGTGACGGCCGCCTGAGTGCCGCGACATGCGCATCGCGACGGCGACGCGGTCAGCCGCCAATCCGTTTGCACTGGCAGGCGGACCGGCATGCTGCGCCTGAGGCGGTCACCCGGCAAGCGGGTGTTCCGCCTGCCGCGTGACCGCTGAGGTTCAGGCGGCGAACGCCGAGGCTATGATGGCGAACCCGGTCGCGGCAAATCCCATACCGACGGCAATGTCGCGCCAAAGCGCGGCATCACGCGACAAATACCTAGCGATGGTTTGCTGCAGGGTGGCGGTCTGGTGCAATGCACCGAACAATGCCCGCCGCGAATGGCGGGCGAAGTTGTGAGCAGGATGAACAAGCTGAGCGACAGTCACGGCACTTCTCCTCAACCGAGCGACAGACACCCGGCTCGACGTAAATGGCGTGCCGTGACCGCATAGGTAATGAGGCCTGAGAGGACAGGTGCTCTGCGCTGGACGCAAAGGTCGCGCGGTCGGTCCCAGCGGCGGCGACGCGAGACGCGGGCTGGTGTTCTTGCGGCTGAGCCAGGCGTCCTGTCGCGTGCCACGTAAAAGCTGTTGCTTGTGCTGTTTGGGATCGAAGCAAACGAACCGCACGGGCGATCACGCCCGCACCGACATCGACCGCCGCGTGCCGACGGCGAACCCGGAAATTCCAGCCATGCACGTGGCGCAGATCTTCCCGAAAAATTCACATTCAGCGCCATTCCTGAAAGCTGGCGAGCCGCCCCGCCTCGGCGCGCCCTGGAGGCCCGCATTGCCCGGGCACGGGCGGTGGCGGCCTGAGTTCGCTGAGGTCGACCCGCCTCTGCTCGATCGGGATGAGCGGCGGCTGTCGTGTGACCGCAATTGGGTTGAGAAAAGGGTTGGTTCGTGAATTTGCACCGTTCAAAATGACAGAAAATTTCGAGGAGTAGTCTCTCAATATCTTCGCAATCAATACCAATATAGATGCGGGCTTGGAACTGAACCTCTTGGAATGTCCGGACCTACCTTTCGGTGACGCTGCTGGCGGCCGACATTGCAGCCACCTTGAGACTCCGATTTCTCATATTTGCGGCACTACGAACAAACAAATTTTTCAAAATGGCGGCAGTTTGCCATTTCATACGGCAATCGAGAGCAAGTGTTTTCTCTGGCACTGTAGTCTCATCAATTGCGGTAGCACGACAACCGCGTCCCGTGATGCATCAGGATTGCGTCGTCAGCACTTCTGGTTCACCTCGTTGGCCATAGAACCGCGCAATCCAGGTGCAAACGACCAGTTGCAGTGGGTGATACAGCATGATCGGCAGCAGGATGGGGCCGATTGTCGCACCGGGGACGAGCGCGGTTGCGATCGGCACGCCGCTGACGATGGATTTTTGTGACCCGCAGAACACCAGCGCGGCCTCATCGGCGGAACCGAATTCGAGGGCGCGACCAGCGAACACAACAATCAGCAGCACCGTGGCAAGCAGGAAGGCCAATACGAGGGCCAGGGCGAGCAGCGTCGCGGGTGGAAGCCGCTGCCAGATACCGTGTGCGACGGCGGCGCTGAACGCCGTATAGACAACGATCAGGATCGAGCCGCGATCGGTCATCGACAGCAGGCGTCTGTTGCCCTCCGCCCAACTGCCGATCCAAGGGCGTAGCAGGTGGCCGACGGCGAAGGGCAGTAGCAATTGCAGTGCCACGCTGCGGACCGCGTTCAGATCGATCCCGTGGCCGTGCAGGTTTGCCAGAGCGCCGAACACCAACGGCGTCAGAACAATGCCGGCGACATTCGAGACCGTGGCGGCACAGATCGCCGCCGCTACATTACCGCGGGCGATCGACGTGAGAGCGATCGAGGACTGCACCGTGGATGGCAGCACGCAGACGAACAGTACGCCTAGCCATAGCGACCGCGGCAGCAGGTGGGGAACAAGCCCATCCAATGCGAGACCAAGCGATGGAAACAGTACGAACGTGGTGACGCCAATGGCGGCATGAAGCCGCCATTGGGTCATGCCGTGCACGATGGATGTGCGCGACAAGCGGGCGCCTTGCAGGAAGAAGAGGCTGGCGATGGCAAAGGTCCCCAACGCATGGAAGAGGTGGGCCGTCGCGCCGCGGCAGGGCACGAGACTCGCTGCCGCCAGCGTCCCAGCCAGCGCCAGGATGAAGCCATCGATCGGCAGGAGACGACCGCGCGTGACACGCAGCGTCAATGTAGTCCCAGTACTCATTGGCACGTCACCTCCATCGATTGGGCGCCAGTCATCATCGGACGATGCTTGGTCTGTTTGACGTCCCGGACGTTTGCGATTGCCGCCCGGTGGCGCTAACGCGACCCGGTGAACGCGGTATCAGGCTGGTTTGTCAGCCGATCAGGGCGATACAGGAAACGTTATGGCTTCGCCGAGCGCACCGGCCGAGGTTATGGTCTCGGCAGCAGCGTCCTGCCGCAGCAGCCAGTGCAGTTTCTGATAAGTAACGCTCGAATCGGCCGGTGCCGACAGTACGGCCGCCAGTGCAGAGAACACGAGCGCCACGTACACCATGGCATCGCTGCTCTTGTCTGCCACGTTGGTTTCCCCCGCGGTTTGACCGACGCACCGTGGCGGCGTCCACTGGCGGCGTCTATGATGCAGTTCACACCATCAGCGCGGAATTGTACCGCCATGGGCGGCGAGGTTGGGTCATGCTCTGTCAGCGTTCAGGTCACTGGTTTGCCTGCTGCTTCGGAGAAGAACACGATAAGCTATTCGATCGATGCCGACGTCTCGCAGGTCCCTGCCATCCAGGCCACGCAGTAATAAGGCGTCGCGGCCCGGGCGCATCCCCGTCCTTCGAGGTTGAGGGCCGCCTTTCGGTTCAGAATGGATAGTAACGCCGCTGCGCCCTGGATTTCTTGTTTGCAACCACGAAGAGGGACAAGACCAGCAGCCCTGATTTGTCTGGCACCCACAGTAGCGGGCGACCGCGGAGGCTACCGAGCAGCTGCTCCCAGGGAACTCTTCCGCGGCCAGGCCGGGCTGGCATGGAGCCGCTAAGTCGTGGATGCGTGCCCTCGCCGCTGTGCGAATAGGCTATACGGCGCAGAATGCTAGTGCCGTGGAGCTCGATGCCGTAGTCGAGGCCGGACCGACGGCGCTCCCACTCAGAAAACTCGGTCTCGGCTCGCGACCCTGCGCCGTGTGTCGTTGTTCTTGATTCCCCACAATGATGGAGTAAACGCTGCCGCCGCCGCCTCGGTGCTTGGTCCGGTCCAGGAGGATCTTTGGCATGGTGCGATTGATCGCCAGTCTCACGCTGCTGTTGCTCTGTACGGGTTGTCAGGCCGGTGCGCTCTCAGCCGGGGCAGCCATGGGCGCTCACGAGCCGGAGGTCCAGCTTTGGGGGCCGCCCGACAATTTCGGCGGCACCGGCAACGGCGGTGGCGGCGGCGGCATGTAGCGGCACGCCCCCCGCCGATACGTCCGCTCAGAGGGGCGCACTTCAATTTCGATCCAAAATGGCTGGCCCCTGGTGTAAGGTTGGTCCGCCACCGCCGCCACGCTGGGCGGCTGGGACGGTGGACTGGAGTTGCGATGGGCCTGATCCCCTCCCCGACGATTCTGAGCACCGACGAAATGGGCCGGATCGCTCCTCCGATCTTCACGTCGGTCGGACGCGACGGTCTAAACGCGCCGGGCGACGTATTTGTCGTACAATCTCTGCTGAACGACCGGCTGCCGAAGCCACACGCGCCGATCCCGGTCACCGGGGTTGCCGATGTTGGAACCGTGCTCGCCATCGAGAACTATCAGGCCGCAATCATCGGAATGAATCCGCCGACCGGGCGCGTCGATCCAGGAAGCGCGACCTACTATTCACTTGCAGCCCGCCCACTCATAGACCCGGAAAAGATGGCAAAGATCGGACATTACGGCGAGCTGCCGCCACCCGTGATCGACGCGGCGGTCGCATCACATGAGCATTGGAAGGTGCCCGCCGCCGTCACGCTCGCGCAATGGGTCATCGAGAGCGCCTGGGGCGCGGCGATGCCGCCGGACAGCAACAACCCGTTCGGCATCAAGGCGGTCGCGAACCAGCCCGCGGTGGACAGCGAGACCCACGAGGTCGTCAATGGCGAAACGATCACCGTTACCGTCAAGTTCCGGGTCTTCGACTCAATCAGCCAGGCGTTCGACGAGCATGGCCGCCTGCTAGCGACAAACCCGGCCTACAGCAACGCGATGCAGCAGGTGCAGAACCCGCAGGCCTTCGCGGATGCGCTGACCGGCGTCTATGCGACCGACCCGGACTATGGGACCAAGCTGAAATGGGTCATGCAAAACTATAAGTTGGACGCGTACGACGAGGCGCCGTGGCAAGGACAGCCACAGCACGGAATGCCTGATGTTGAGAAAAGCGGAATCCGCTCCGGGCGGTAGTCACCGGTAGGTCGGAAAGCGAAATGCGCCTTTGGTTGGCCTCGAGCGGTAACGTGACAGATGAGCGACGATCCATACTTCGAACCTGGCGATGACGACCGTACGCTGATCCGGCGGGTGCCGAGCAGCCGTCGCGCGACGCTTCCAGTCGGCGCCGTACCGGTCGCCCCTGCGACACCGCCGGTCGTGGCGCCGCCGCGCGCCCCTCCGGCCGACGCTGGAGACGTCGACCGCACGGTGATCCGCCGCCCCGTCCCGGGCGGACGGCGCCCGACGTCTCCACCGGACCAGGCCGCGGCACCAGTCGCGCTGCCCCATGTCGCTTTGGCGCCGGGCCAACTGGCCCCGCAGACGGGGACGACGCCCGGCACGTCCACCACAACGCCGCCGGGTACGCCGCTAGCCGCCGCCGCGGCGCCGCTGCTGCAACTTCTGGCTCGGCTACGCAACACGGCTCATCCACCGGAGGCTGGCAATCTCTACGAACGCGCCTCGCGCGCCCTGCGTACCTTCGAGCAGCGCGCCCTCGATTCCGGCGTACCGGAAAACCACGTGAAAGTCGTGCATTACGCACTGTGTGCGAGCATAGATGACGCGGTGCTGAACACGCCTTGGGGCGCTGCGAGCCCCTGGGCGAAGCGTCCGCTGGCCGCTCTCTTCCATCAGGATACAAGCGGAGGTGACGCATTCTTCGAGCATCTGGCGCGCGTGCAGCGGTCTCCTGCCGAATCCCTGGCAGTCATTGAGATCATGTATCTGTGCCTTTCGCTCGGCTTCACGGGGCGGCGCTACCGGCAGTCGCCGCGCGGCCCCGGCGAAATCGAGCAGATCCGCAGCGTCACCGGCGCCGTGATCGCCAAGGAACGCTTGCCTGCCGCCGACCTGTCACCCCGCTGGCAAGGAATTGCTGCGCCTTACACGCGAGCGCGCAGCGGCCTGCCGGTCTGGGTCGCCCATGCCGCGGCTCTGGCCATGTCCGGCGGCCTGTTCTTCCTGGTCTCGACTGGGCTGAATGCCGCCTCCGACGATCAGTACGCCCGCATGCTCGCAGCCACGCCCGACCACATGCCGCAGATTTCGCGCGCTGTCGCGGTGCAGCCGCCAGCGCAGGCACCGGCGCCTCCCGAACCCACGGCGCTCGACCGGCTGAGCGCGGCGCTCAAGTCGAACATCGACAGCGGCGTCGTCAGCATCCTCGGCACACCGGCGACACCCATCATCCGCGTCAATACCCGCACGGGCTTCTCCTCGGGCGACGCGACATTGCACGCGCCCCTCGCGGCCGTGCTGCAAAAGATCGGCACGGCGCTGGCATCCGAGCCTGGCCCCGTGCAGGTGATTGCCTACACCGACAACCAGCCGATCCGAACTGTTCGGTTTCCCTCCAATTTCCAGCTATCCGCCGCACGTGCACGGGCTGCGCGCGCGGCGATCGCCCGCACGATCGGCGACCCAGGGCGCCTCAGTGCGGAGGGACGCGCGGATGCCGACCCAATCGCCTCCAACGGCACGGCCGAGGGGCGCGAGCAGAACCGCCGCATCGAAATCGTGCTGCATCGGCAGGAATAGGCGACAATGCCCTTTGTCGTCCGCGCTCTTCTTTCGCGCTGGACCGTCAGCTTCATCGGCACGGTGCTCCTGGCCTGGCTCGTCTGGGTGTTCGGCCCTCTGCAGCCCGCGCTCGAGACCTGGGAGATTCGGCTCGCCATCGTTGTCGTGATGCTGCTGGTCTGGACGGTGGCTAACCTGCTGCTGGAGTTGCGTCGACGCGGGCGCGACACGGCTCTGACGGGAGGCCTAACCACTGACGCCGCGGAGGAGACTGCGGCACTCCGCGAGAAATTGGCCACCGCTCTGCGCCTCCTGAAGAAAACGCGAAACACACGCGGCTATCTCTACGAGCAGCCCTGGTACGCGATCATCGGCCCGCCCGGTGCGGGCAAGACGACAGCGTTGCTAAACGCCGGCCTGCATTTCCCGCTCGCCGCCGAGATGGGCCGGGGGGCGCTTTCGGGTGTCGGCGGCACGCGGCGCTGCGAGTGGTGGTTCACCGACGAAGCCGTGTTGATCGACACGGCCGGCCGATACACGACGCACGATTCCGATGCTGCCGTCGATCGCGCCGGATGGGACACGTTTCTCGACCTCCTGCACCGCACGCGACCGCACCAGCCGCTGAACGGCGTGCTCGTCGCGATCTCACTCAGCGACATCGCGCAGGCCCCTGCCGCAGAGCGGATGGCACATGCGCGCGCGATCCGGCAGCGGATCAGCGAGCTGGAGACGCGGCTTGGCGTTCGCATGCCGGTCTATGCCCTGTTTACCAAGGCCGACCTGATTTCCGGTTTCGTGCAGTTCTTCGACGATCTGGACCAAGCGCGGCGCGCTCAGGTCTGGGGCACGACCTTTGCGCTTAGCGGCGACGGTCCTGCCAGTTTCTCCGCCGACTTCCGCGCGCTCGTCGAACGCCTGAACCTGCATATGTACCAGAGGCTGCAAAGCGAGCGGAACCCGGACCGGCGCGCGCAGATCGCTATGTTTCCCGCCCAGGTCGCGAGCCTAGAGCAGCCGTTGACAGAGTTCATCGAGTCTGCGTTCGGGAGCACCGGCACTGAACGCCCGCCGCTGTTGCGCGGCGCCTATCTGACCTCGGGAACGCAGGAAGGCACGCCGTTCGACCGTCTGCTCGGCACGCTCAGCCGAGCCTTCGGCCTCGATCAGAATCGCGCCGCGCCGCTGCGCGCCGGCGAGGGCCGCAGCTACTTCCTCAGCCGTCTGCTCCGCGACGTGGTCTTCGGCGAGGCAATGCTTGTCGCCCGCAGCCCGCGCGCGGCGCGGAGGCGAGCAACCGGCCGGGCGGCCGGCTTTGCCGTCGCGCTGCTCATGGCGCTGGCCGCTGGGGCTCTGCTCTGGCGCGTTTGGGATGCCGGGGAGCAGCAGATCGAGGCGGCGCAGACGGCGCTGAACGGATACGAACAGACGGCGCGCGCGTTCCCGCTCGATCCCGTTGCCGATGCCGACATGCCGCGACTCCTCCCGGTGCTCAATGCAGCCGGGCGACTCTCTCACGAGATGCAAGCAGCCGCCGCAACGTCTCCGCCCTGGTGGACCCTCGGGCTCTCGCAGCGCGACAAGCTCGCCGCCTCGGCGCGCGCGGTGTATCGCCACGCGCTGGAAAATGCGCTGCTGCCGCGGCTGATCTGGCGGCTGGAAGCGCAGCTGCGTGGAAGTATGAACCAGCCGAACTTTCTGTACGAGGCAACCCGTGTCTATCTGATGCTCGGCAACGCGGGCCCGCTCGACCACGAGCTTGTGCACGAGTGGATGCGCCTCGATTGGGAGGCTGCCTACCCCGGCGCTGAATTCGCGGCGATGCGCCAAACCCTGTTGGGGCATCTCGATGCGCTACTCGCCGAGCCTTTGCCATCAGTGTCGCTGGATGGCGCTCTCGTGGCGCAGGCGCGTTCGACGTTTGCCGGCGTCTCAATGGCGCAGCGGGCCTATTCCCGCCTCCCTCCGTCGGCCGCGGCCCAGAGGCTGCCAGAGTGGCGCCCGGCCGATGCGCTCGGCGCGGCCGGCGTTGGCCTGTTCGTTCGCGAGTCTGGCAAGTCGCTGAACGAAGGCATTCCCGGCTTCTTTACTACGGAGGGTTTTCACAAGGTGCTGCTCCCGTCGCTTGACAGTGCCGCGAGAAGCGTGGTGTCCGAAAGCTGGGTACTCGGCCAGCGCGTGGAGCTCGATCCGAACGGGCCGCAGATGCAAGCGCTGCGCGACGAGATCGTCGCGCTCTACGAGACGGACTTTGCGCGCAGGTGGGACGCGATGCTGGCGGATCTCGACCTCGTGCCGATGCGAAGCGTTCCACGAGCTGCGCAGGATCTCTACATCCTGGAATCGCCAGAATCGCCGTTGCGTGCACTGCTAGTCTCAATCGCGCAGCAGCTCCGGCTCTCGGTCCAGCCCGGCGCGGTCGAGAGACCGGTGCAGGAGGCGTCCGTCACGGATGCCGACACCGCCGCCGAGCAACTCAAGGCCGTGCTGGGCAAACCGCAATCGACCGAGGCAGCGCCTTCTCTCCCCGGCCATGAGATTGACAACCGCTACCGGGCGCTACTGACACTGGTCGGCGGCGACGGGCCGGACGCGCCTATCGACGAGGCGTTGAAGTCCCTGATCGACATCCAGCAGGAGATGGCGAAAATGGCGGCAGCTGCCGTGGGAAGCCCGCCGCCCACTGCGAACGATCCCGCCATTGAGGTGCAGGCGGAAGCCACGCGGTTGCCGCAGCCGGTCTCGCGCTGGTTCACCTCAATTGCCGCAAGCGGGGTGGCTTTACGCGGCGGTTCGCCGCATGCGCAGGTGGCCGGAGTGTTCAACGCACCCGGCGGGCCTGCGGAGCTTTGTCCGGCGACGGTGAATGGTCATTATCCGTTCGTCCGGGGCGCGACAGACGACGTCTCGATCGCCGAGTTTTCCCATCTGTTTGCGCCCGGCGGATTGCTCGACGGTTTTCTGAATACACTGCTACGGCCCTACATCGACATGTCCACCTCGCCCTGGCGTCCGCAGGCCTCCGACGGTGTGGCGGCCCCGGTCTCGCCGGCCGATCTTGCGCAGTTCCAGCGTGCCGCAGACATTCGCGACATGTTCTTCGCGGCTG
>JASHVB010000564.1 GCA_030039695.1 Acetobacteraceae bacterium | reverse complement strand
CTCGGGACAGTCGTAGCGGTCGGCGAAGCGGTAGGTCCCGTCGGGAATAGCGGCGATGCCGGCGCGCATTCTGCGCTCGGCGTAGTCTTGCAGCGCGTCGCCAGCGGCGAGCACGGTCGCACGTCCGTATTTCGCGCACAGTGCCATCAGCCGCTGCACACCGAGCCGGTTCGCCGCCATCTGCGCACGGAAGTCCGACAGCCGCTCGCGCGGCACCTGACAGTTCAGCAGGATCAGCTCCTGCACGTCGCGCTGTAGCACGCCGGCGCGGTAGAGGCGGATCGGCGGAATGCGCAGGCCTTCCTGGTAGATATGTGCATGACCGCGGTCGGCGAAATCGGCGTGGTGCGCCAGGTTGACCGCGAAGGCGACGATCTGTCCGTCGACGAACACGGGCTCGGCAAGGACGATGTCGGGGAGGTGCGTGCCGCCGCCTTCATAAGCGTCGTTGCCGCAGAACACATCGCCCGGCTGCATCTCTTCCATTGGATGGCGCTTCAGGATGTGCGGGATTAGGCCCAGGAAGCTCCCGAGATGCATCGGGATATGCTCGGCCTGGCAGAGCGTGTTGCCACGGATATCGAACAACGCGGTGGAGCAGTCACGGCGTTCCTTGATGTTGGTGGAGTAGGAGGCGCGGATCAGCGCCTCGCCCATCTCGTCGGTGATGGAGGCAAGCGCGCTGCCGATCAGTTCAATCGTGATCGGGTCGAGGGTGAGGGCCGGAGCACGGGCAGGGCGATCGGTCTCCCCCTCCCCTTGCGGGACGGCGGGAGAGGCAGTCCCGCGCTCCCAGCCTTGCTTCGCTGCGCGGCTCACGGCTCCAAGGAAGGGGAGGGATTTGTCGGTCCGATCGTTCATCGCGTCTCCAGAACCAGGTTCAGGTACGGTTCCACGCGTCCCATCATTCCGGGCAGCACCAGCGTCGTTGCGTCCATTTGTTCTATGATCGCGGGACCGGCGATGCGGTTGCCGGCACGCAGCCTCTCGCGATTGTATACGGGACAGGTCAGGAATCCGCCCGCCTCCGGCAGCCACACGTGACGCTCACCGATCGCGGCGGGCGACGCGTCCGGTCCAACCTCCGGCTCTGGCTGGAAGGTTACTTTGTGCACGAGCCCCATCGCCTCGACGCGAAAGGTAACCAACTGCACCGGATCGTCCTCGGCGACAAAGCCATACGCACGCTGATGCGCGGCGGCGAATCCCTCCGCCAACGCCTCCAGTGTGGCAGGCACAACCGGGCCATCCGGCAATGCGACCGACAATTCATAGTTCTGCCCAGCATAGCGCATATCAACCGTGCGGCTGATTCGCCGGTCTGCTGCGGCGATCCCTTCGACCTCGAACCACCCATCCGCCCGTTGGGCCAGTTCCACGAACGCGGCAGCGACATCCGACAGCACATCCGCCTGCAGAACCCTGCGCCGCGTAATGGCAAAATCCGTGCGCAGATCAGTTAGCAGCAGCCCCATCGCACAGAGGATGCCGGGATTGCGCGGCACCAGGATGCGGCCAATGTCCAATTCCTTCGCCAGCCGCGCGGCGTGCAGCGGCCCGGCGCCGCCGAACGCGACCAGCGTGTGATCACGTGGATCGTAGCCGCGCTGCACAGATATCACACGGATGGCCCGCGCCATGTTGGCCGTGACGACGGACACGATGCCCTGCGCCGTCGCCATCGCGTCTATCCCAAGACGATCGGCCAACCGCCCGATCGCCTCGCGCGCCAGATCGCGCCGGACCGGCATCCGCCCACCCAGCAGATAATCAGGATTCAGCGTGCCCAGCACGACGTTTGCATCGGTGACGGTCGGTTCCGTATTGCCGCGCCCATAACACGCAGGTCCCGGAGCGGCGCCCGCGCTGCGCGGCCCGACCTTCAGCAGCCCGCCGCTATCGATGAACGCGATCGATCCGCCGCCAGCCCCAACCGTATGAATGTCCAGCATCGGCGTCTTGATCGGATAGCCATGGACGACGGTTTCGCCCGCCGTCCGGCACTGCCCGTTGTTCAGCAATGCGACGTCAGTGGACGTGCCGCCCATGTCGAACGTGATCAGCTCGGAGAATCCGGCCAGCCGTCCAACTTGCTGCGCGCCCACCACACCGGTTGTTGGCCCCGACAGCACGGTGCGCACCGGCAGCCGCGCGGCCTGCCCGAAGCTGATCACGCCGCCATTTGATTGCGTCAGGTGCGGTGTGGCCCGCACACCGAGTTCGCGCAGCCGGCTGGACAGCCGTTCGATATATCCACGCATCACCGGGCCGAGATACGCATTCACCACGGTGGTGGACATGCGCTCAAACTCGCGGAACTCTGGCGCCACGTCGTGCGAGACGCAGGCGAAGGCTGCGGGAAATTCTTCGGCAAGGATACGCCGTGCCGTCCGTTCGTGGTCTGTGCGCAGAAAGCCGTAGAGGAAGCACACCGCCACCGCGGCCACGCCCGCGTCGCGCAACTTGCGCACCGCTGCGCGAAACGCCGCTTCATCGAGCGGCACCTCCACCGAGCCGTCGTGCCGCACGCGTTCCGGCACTTCGAGCCGCAGGTCGCGCGGCACCAGCACCGGCGCCTTGTCTGCCTGCAGGTCGTAAAGCTCGGGGCGCTTCTGTCGACCGATTTCCAGCAAATCGCGAAAGCCGTCGGTGGTGATGAGGCCCGTCTTCGCGCCGCGATGCTGGATCAGCGCGTTGGTCGCGACCGTCGTGCCGTGCCCAAAATAACTGATATCGGCCGCAGCGGCTCTGACCTGCGCCAACCCCTCACATACACCGCGCGCGATACCGCGCGACGGGTCATCCGGCGTCGAGGCAACCTTCCAAACCGCGATCCGCCCCGTAGCGTCGTCGATCAGGCAGACATCGGTGAACGTGCCGCCGGAGTCGACGCCAACACGCATCTCGGTCCTCAGTGGTCAGTGGCCAGGTTTCAGCATAGCCTGACCGCCTGACGCTGGAACACCGTCGACTGACCACTGCAAACTGACGACTGCATCCACGTCCCTCGGTGGTCAGTCGCGCGTTCTCAGAATAGCCTGACAACCTGATGCCTGAATACCGACGACTGGACACCGGATACTGACGACTGCCCATGTCTCCCCCCGTCGATTCCGTAACCTCCGACCCGAAGTTCCCCACCCGCACCGCTGTCGTCGTCATCGGCGGCGGCATCATTGGCGTTGCCACCGCGCTGTTCCTCGCAGAGAAAGGCCACAGTGTCGTGCTGTGCGAGAAGGGGCGGATCGCGGGGGAGCAATCGAGCCGCAACTGGGGCTGGTGCCGAACGATGGGGCGCGACGAGCGTGAGATCCCGCTGGCGCTGGAGAGCTTGCGGCTGTGGCGCGGCATGAATGAGCGTGTCGGCCGCGAAACCGGGTTCCGCCAGGCCGGCATTGTCTACCTGTGCGAAACAGAGCAGGAGATTGCGACGCAGGAAGCGTGGCTGGAGCAGGCGCGGCAGTACCAGGTGGACGCGCGGCTGGTGCGTGGTTTGGCGGCGAGCGAGCTTGTGCCCGGCGCCGCACGGCCCTTCGTGGCCGCCCTGCACACCCCGAGCGACGGCCGCGCTGAGCCGTCGCAGGCCGCGCCCGCCATCGCCGAGGCTGCCCGCGGGCACGGTGCCAGCGTCCTGACCGGCTGCGCGGTGCGCGGTATCGACATGCAGGCCGGCCGCGTTGGCGGTGTCGTGACCGAAAAAGGTCACATCGCCTGCGACGCCGCGGTGTTGGCAGGCGGGGCTTGGTCTCGTTTGTTCCTCGGCAACGCCGGCATCGACCTGCCACAACTGAAAGTGCTCGCCTCGGTGTTCCGCACCGCGCCGATTGCCGGCGCGCCGGAGATCACAGGCGCGGCCAATGTGTTTGCCTGGCGCAAGCGAGTGGACGGCGGCTACACCATCGCCCGCCGCAACGCCAACATCGCCGACATCACGCCGGACTCCTTTCGCTTGCTCTTGGATTACTGGCCGACGTTGCGGAAGAACTACGGAGAGATTCGCCTGCGATTCGGCGGTCGATTTCTCGAGGAGTGGCGCATGCGCAAGCGTTGGTCGCTCGATGAGACGACACCATTCGAGACGGTGCGCGTCCTCGATCCCGAGCCGCGCCAGGCCACGCTGGCGGAAGCCAGGGCCGCCCTGCCGAAATACTTCCCCGCCTTCGCCGCGATGCAGGTGTCGGAAAGCTGGGGCGGCATGATCGACGTGACGCCTGATGCCGTTCCGGTCATCGGTCCTGTCGCGCAAATTCCCGGTTTGTTCATCGCCACGGGATTTTCCGGACATGGCTTCGGCATCGGTCCGGGCGCCGGGCGGCTGATGGCGGATCTGGTGGCTGGCGATCCGCCCGTGGTCGATCCCGCGCCGTTCCGACTGGAACGCTTCTCCCGCGCCCGCTGAATCGGTCCATGCCCGAGTTTGCATGCGCGGCATGCCGGACCGGCATTGCAGGCGGCGTGGCTCACGAGCGTATGCTTCACGTGCGGCAACCTCCGGCAGCGTCTATGACCCTCTCGCCAACCGCGCGGCAGCGCGCGTTGTTCCTGTTTCTGTGCTTCGTCTGGGGGACGACCTGGCTGGCGATGAAAGTGGGTATCGCGACAGTTCCGCCGGGCCTGTTTGCCGGCTCGCGCTGGACCGTCGCCGGACTGATCCTGCTCGCGGTCCGCAAAGCGCAGGGTGAACCCATCCGCGTGACGCCGCGCTTGGCGGGTCGGCTGGTGATCGTCGCCATTTTGATGGTGACGCTAAACCAGGTGATCCAACTCTACGGGCTGAAATATATCACCGCCGGCCTGGCCGCCGTCATCAGCTCTGCCCTGACGCCGATCTCGCTTCTCGGGTTTTCCGTCGCCATGGGGCAGGAAAGGTTCAGCCCGCGTCAGCTCGGCGCAATGGCAGTGGGCGTGGCCGGCATTATCATGCTGTTCGGCCCAGACGCCCTCGCAGGAACTCTCGATGGGTGGGCAATGCTTGGGGTGGCAGGCGTGACGATCGGCTGCCTGTGT
>JASHVB010000563.1 GCA_030039695.1 Acetobacteraceae bacterium | reverse complement strand
CCGGAGGCCGTTTCGCGCTCGAGGATTCCGATCTCGGTATCGATCAGCGAAATACTGCGCCGGCGGTCCTCGATCGCGGCCGGTACGGCGACCTGGCTTAGTGCGACGCGCGCCGCGGCGGTGTCGATGAGCGAGACAGCCTTGTCGGGAAGCTGCCTGCTCGGAATGAAGCGGGCGGAAAGGCGCACCGACTCGCTTACGGCCTCCTCCAGGATGCGCACTTTGTGGTGCGTCTCGAGCGTTGCAACGAGGCCGCGGATCATGGCGATGGCGGCCTGCTCTGTCGGCTCCTCGATCTTCACGACTTGGAAGCGGCGTGTGAGTGCGGCGTCCTTTTCGAAATATTTTTTGTATTCCGCCCAGGTCGTGGCGGCGATCGTGCGCAGCTCGCCGCGCGCGAGCGCGGGCTTGAGGAGATTGGCCGCATCGCCCTGGCCAGACTGGCCGCCGGCGCCGATCAGCGTATGTGCTTCGTCGATGAAAAGGATGATCGGTTTCGGGCTCGCTTTGGTTTCCTCGATGACAGCCTTGAGCCGGTTCTCGAACTCACCCTTCACGCCGGCACCCGCCTGCAGCAAGCCGAGATCGAGCGTACGCACGACGACATCCTTGAGCGCGGGCGGCACGTCGCCGGTCGTGACGTATGCGGCGAACCCCTCGACCACCGCAGTCTTGCCCACACCGGCCTCGCCGGTGAGGATCGGATTGTTCTGGCGCCGGCGCGAGAGGATATCGACCATCTGGCGGATCTCGGCATCGCGGCCGAGAATGGGATCAATCCGTCCTGCCTTGGCGCGCGCGGTGAGATCGATGGTGAAGCGATCGAGTGCACCGCCGCCCCTGGGTGCGGCGCCGCCGCCTTGTTCCACCGGTGGTTCCGCAGGACTGTCGAGCGAGGGCGCGCTTGCTTCGATGCTTTCCGCTGTGATGGTGCGCAAGTCACGCTGGAGAAGATCGGGCGAGATCTTCGCAAACTGCGCCGATGCGGCGCGTGCGCGCTCGGCGAGCCTGTCATCGGCCAGCAGCGCCCAGAGCAGATGGCCGGAGCGGATGCGCGAAGCGGCTTCCTCGACTGAGGCGAAGAGCCAGGCTTGGCGGGCGAGCTCGACGATATCGGGCGAAAGGCTCGGGGCGCGGGCATTGCCGGTCTTCAGCCGGTCGAGCGCGCGATCGAGATCGGTGGTGAGACGGCCTATTTCGATGCCATAATGATTGAGAATAGCCGCGGCATCGGTGTCAGTGCTGTCGATGAGCTTGAGCAGCCAGTGTTCGATCTCGACATTGTAGTGGCTGCGCGAGAGCGTCAGCCCTGCAGCCGCCTCGAGAGCGCGGCGGCAATGCTCGTCGAGCCGCGCCATTAGGGATCTGAGATTGATTGTCGCCACTGGTTTACCCTCCCGGTCTCGCGGTAGGTTAGGCAGCCGTGCCGTCGTTCATCGTGATCCTGATGCCGCTCACCGTGGAGATTACGTTGGCCGTGCGGTTAGTGCCTGTGACCATGCTCTTCTGGCTGGCATCGTAGAGTGGACCGACAATAACGGGTCGATCGGGGTCGCCGTTCTCGAAGGCGATCATGACCTCGCTCTTGGCCCTGAGCGGGAAATGGAATCCCTCGTTCGGGCCGCCATATGGCGTGATCAGCCGGACAGGGCATGACGAACGGCCGGGCGCGCGCACCTTGGTATCGAAGGGAAACTTGATACGATAGCAGCCGAGCTCGTCGATGTTTGAGCGCATGGCATCGACACCGTCGACCACGGCACGCATCAGGCCGGGGACGCGCGGCCAGGGCGTGCGGCGCCGCGGACGGAATCTGGCGTCACGTGGGATCGCGGTGAAGCCGTTCCAGTACCCGGCACCCAGCGGCCCCGGCCCCTGTCCCGGCAACTGCTCGATGCCCTCGGCCGATTCCCAGGCGTGGTGCTCGGCGGAGACCACGATATAGGAACGGTTCATGTGCGGGTCGGGATGGCGCTCGAGGGTAAAGACCGTTCCCGCCGCGAGCGAGACGCAATCGGTGCGTCCTTCAAACAGGACCTGGTCCACGACCGCTTCCTCGGCGCGAACCCGGGCGAGGGTCTGACCCCAGGCGGCGTCCTGATAGCCCTCCGACTCGTGCGAGTCGAGGAGGCCGAGCCCGTTCGAATCGCCGTCGGCGGAGACGTTGAGCTGGACGTCCGGTTTTGCATAGAACCGTTCGGTGAGCTGTACGCGCTTTGTGGCGAGGTGGGTCTTCAGCTTCGCCGAACGCACAGCGGGGCCACGATCGGGGATTCCGACGCTCGGCCGGTACGAGAGCGTGGCATCGGCGGCAGTTCCGTCGAGCCAGGGGAACGCGCTATTGGCGTCCGCGAAGACGACCTTTTCTGTGTCGTTGCCCTCGGCGAAGAAATAGAAGATGCCCGAATGTTCCGCGAGCCGCGAAAGAAAGGTGAAATCGCTCTCGTGGTACTGAACGATCATGTCTTGATTCGGATAGTCGGTTTGCAGGCGTATTTCGGCATCGTCCGGCGGGAGCGTGAACCCTTCCGCGTTGTCCAGGATTTCGCGAATGACGTCACCGACCTTGGAGGGCTCTTCGGTGCAGAAGACACGGCTGCGCCGCGTGAGGTCGAGCAATGCGAGGCGTGGCGCGAGGACGAGCTGGTACCAGAACGTTGATCCCTGTATCACGCCGGCGAGCGACATCTCAGTGATGACACCGGTGATCGTGCGCGATTTCGGGCCGGCCGCCTCCTCCACCTCAAGCCGCACGCTCGCATTCTGGTTCAGCGCTTCGGTGGGATCGAATGAAGCGTCCGCGGCGAAAAGATCGAGCACGAGGCTGTAGCATTCGGAGAGCGATTCCTTGAGCATGGCGCGAACGGGAAGGAGCTTGGACGCAAAGGACACGTTCGAACCGAAGACGATCATTGTTGAGGTCTCCGTACAAGGCTCATGTGGGACCGGTGGGGCAGCGGCGGAGCACGCCGGGCGCGTCCTGCCATGTGGTCCATCCGAGACGGCCGGCGCCGAGCACGAGGCCCGCCGGGGCATCGTCCGCCAGAACGAGATCGACGAGACACTCCACTGGCTCGCGCACAGCGAGCCTCAGAAGCGCATGCAGACTCGCACGTGCGGCGCCGCCCGGCAGGAAATCGTCAAATTCGCGGGGTGAGAGGGGACCGAGTACGATCGTTACGGTGCCAGCGGCGTCCGGCACGGCTTCGCCGAGGATGGTGGTGCTGCCGAGTGTCACCCAGGCGGCCTCAAGGCGGAATTGCTGATCCTCCGGGATCGGCGCCATCCGCTTCACCCATTCCTCAATGACAACCGGTACGCCGAAATACTCCGAGACGATGCGGCGCAGCACCTCCGCCGAACGCGCGTGCTGGGCAAGCAGCCCCGCGAGCGGCAGCAACCGCAGCGGATCGAGATCGGGATCGGCGGCGGCCTCATCCACGAACACGCCGGCAAGCGCAAGCACGGCGCGGCTGCCAGGGTCCTGCGCGCCGCGATCGAAATGGAGATCGAGCCGGTAGTGGCGCCAGATACGATAGGCCAGTGCGATCAGGGGATGATCGAAGAGATCGAGCAGATCACGGAGATTGTCGGCCCCGTCCGCTTCCATGACGATCCGCTCGGTCCAGGCAGGCGGTAGCGGCGAGGACGGACCGTAGAGGCCGAGGAATGTGACCTCCATCTCGGCGGGCCAGCTGGGCCTGGCACTGTCGAGGCGGACCGCCGTGACGTCGTTCGCGGGAAAGCCGAGTGAGGGCTGGGCACGGAAGAGAATCCGCTCTTCCTCGATCGGGCCGGTCGTGCCGACTGGACGCTGAGCGCCAAGCCGGCGCGCAAGTCTGGTGACGGCTTCCGCGAAGGGAATTTCACGCGCGCGCGCCGCGAGCAAGTCTGGATCGTCGTGCGGGTTCATAGCACGGGAACGCGGCCACCGCGGACCGGCCATCGGTACTCGACCTTGCCTTCGCTGCCGTAAACGACCGTCTGATAACACGTGTTGAGACCGGCATAGAGGCCAAGAAAGGCGTCGAACACCGCGCCGAACAGATGGAGGCCCTCCGGCCCACCGAAGCCACTCTCGGTCGCCGTCAGCATGACTCGCCGGCCGCGCGCCGGAATCGCATCGATCAGCGTGTCCATCGACTCGATCTCGAGATCGGTGAGGCTTGCGAGCATTAGTTCAAGGCGGCGCGCGGCCTGCGCATCCGCCGCTGCTCGGAAATCATAGGCGGCGATGAGCCTGCCCAAGGAAGCCGCATCGTCGAGCGGGCGGAGGCTCCGCGCGAGACCGGCAATCAGCCGCCAAAGCGTATCCCCGGAGAGCGGCGGCGAGATTTCCGGCACCACCGGCGTGATGTTGCGAAACGAGCCGGCCGCGGGGCTGCCAACCGCGATCTGGTCTATTCCGCCGATCCCCACCGTCTCGGCAAGCGCGCCGTCGGTGCAGGTGACGGAGGCTGCGATCGTATCGACGCCCCGATAAGCAGCGCTGTCGTGTGCATCGACGAAGTGGAGCCAGATTTCGCTGCCACGTTCGATGGCAGACGGGCGCCGGCGCACGCGATAGAACCGCCCGTCTCTGCCGGGACGGGCGTGGCGGAAAGATTCGAATGGTTCATAGGTGACGCGTTCAGGTCTGCCCTGGGTGCTGCCCTGGACCTGATCCACGGAATAGATCCGTGCGAAGCGGCTGGCTGGCCGCATGGGCCGAAGACGGTATTCGGTGTGCAGCGCATCGAGCGCGAAGGGTACTGCCTCGGCGTGGTAAAGATTGATGATCGGAACCGCGTTCAACCGGAAATTTTCAGCCGAGAGGTTTGGCGGCAGATTGGTGCGCGTGCCGATCCTGAAGTTGAGGGCGAGCTCGTGGCCGGCGATCCCGGCGTCCGGCGGCAGCGGCGGAAGATCGACGAAGAGAAAACGCTCAGGAAAGACGAGATATTCCTGGAGCAGGCGGTAGCCGGGAAACGCGTTGCGAGGCCAGGGCAGCACCGCCTCTTCGGGGGCGAATGCGGCGTGCGCAATCGCCCGTCCCGGCAGCGTGACGCGTGTCGCGCCGGCGGTTGCCTCGATCATGGAGACTTCGCGGAGCAGAATGCGAAGGAGCTCGGCGCCGAGGCGCGGTGCGCGGCCGCCATGTAAGAAGAGGCGAAGCGACCTGCCGGCGAGCAGGCGCACATCCGCGCCCGGCGCGGCCGCGATGCGGAGCGCGAGCGAGGCGGAAGTGGCGCGCTCCTCAAGACGGACCTCAGCGACACGGACCGGAAGGAGCGAAAGATCGAAGCAGGTGCGGAAGCGGCACGCAATTCCCTCGACGGGCCGCGACGCCAGCGCCGCACCGGCCGGAACGATGGTAACGGCGTTCGTGGCGGGAGCAGCGAATTCGACGATGGAGAGGGCTGGAATGGGGCGGAGGTAATGTGGCCACAGCAGCGCGAGCAGCCCGTGTGAAAGCTCTGGCAGCTCCTCGTCGAGGCGTTGGCGCAATCGCCCGGTGAGGAATGCGAAGCCTTCCAGCAGTCGCTCGACGTCGGGGTCTGCGGCCTGTTGCGAAATGAGGCCAGCGATGGCGGGATTCGCCTTGCTGAACGCGTCTCCGACTTCGCGAAGATAAGCAAGTTCATCCTCGTAGTACCTGCGGAAGGTCATGCCGCCACCTTGACCAGTCCGTCGCTGCCGATTTCGGTTTCGACTGTCACTGCCCCTGCTCCCTCGACGGCAATTCTCGCGTTCACCCTGAAGAGGAGGCTCAGCGGCCGGTTGGCGGCAGGCACGTGACGCACCGTGATATCTCTGAAGCGCGGCTCAAACATCTGGATCTGCCGTGCGATCTCGGCGCGCAGAACGTCAATCGCATCCGGGAACTGGTGGACGATGTCATTGAAGTCCGGCAGGCCGTAATCGCTGCGGATGGGCACGCTGCCCTGGCGAACGTTGAAC
>JASHVB010000562.1 GCA_030039695.1 Acetobacteraceae bacterium | reverse complement strand
AGAAATCGTTCGCGGTGGCAGAGCATGAGGCGCCGAACGCCATCGAGCCACTGCTGGCGGAAGCGCAACTCGCTGTGTCGCGCAACGATCTTGCCACGGCACAAGCGAAGATTGACCAGGCTGTTTCGGAGCAACCGAAGTCGGCCGAGGCGCTGCTGGCCAAAGTGCAGCTTCTTCGTATGAGGAACGACGCTGCCGGCGCGCTCACGGTGCTCGACACGTTGTTGAAGGACCAACCAGGTGTCGTGCAGGCGCGGTTGGAGCGCGCCAGCCTGGAAATTGCCCTCAACCAGAAGAAGGAGGCGGCCGACGACATCGCTCAGGTCATGAAGGCGGCGCCCGGCAACGTACAGGCGATCTATCTTCATGCCGTGATGGCGGCGCAGGCAAAGGACTTCAAGGCCGCGGACGCGGATCTGCAGCGGATTTCTGCCGAGGTGCCCCATTTGCCGCACGGCTATCTTCTGCTGGCCGTCGTGAAGGGGAACCTTGGCGAGCTCGACCAAGCCAGCGACGCGGCTCGCCACTATCTGGCGCACGCACCGAACGATCTTGCCGCGTACAAGATTCTTGCGCGCATCCAGTTTATCACGCATCGACCGGACCGGGTCATCGATACACTCACGCCGATCGCCGCAGCCGGCGAGGGTGATGCCGAAATCTACGACATGCTCGGCCGCGCCTACGTGGTAACCGGCCGGGCCGCCGAGGCGGTACAGGCGTTTCAGAAAGCGCAGGCGTTGGCACCGCAGGACGTGGGGATCCAGACTCGCCTGGCAAGCGTGCGCATGAGTATGGGGGAGCCCGGTGCTGCGATGGGCGATCTGGAGCACACGCTTGAGCTGGCGCCAACACTGCCGCAGGTAGGCGAGGCGCTGTTCTTCGCCGCCCTGGCAACTGGCGATCTGACCAAGACAGCCGACGTGCTTGCCAAGATTAAGGCGGCCGAGGGCGACAACGCGATCGTCGAAAACCTTAAGGGCTTGTACAAGCTCGCCAAGCTCGACCTGCCCGGCGCGCATGACGCATTCGCGGCGGACATGCAGAAGCATCCAAATTTCCTGCCGGCGCAGGTCAACCTCGCCCGCGTCTTGGCCATGCAGGGTCAGGGGCCGGCTGCCGAGAAGCTGCTTGGCGGTCTCCTGGCCAAACATCCGACCGCCGAGCCGGCATTGAGCATGCTCGCCACCGATTACACCCAGACCAATCGTCTGCCCGAAGCCATCAAGCTGCTGGAGCGGGCGCACGCGGCGGAACCAACGAACCAGCGACTCACGGCCAATCTGGCCGAGTTTTATGTCCGCGCGAGCAATCCGCAGAAGTCGCTCGATCTGCTGAATACCGTGAAGGGCGGCGCTGCCAACAGCGTACCGCTTTTAGCGGCGACCGCCAGTGCGGAAATTGCGCTCGGCCACAAGGATAAGGCCCGCGCCACCTATGCGGCGCTACTCAAACTCGATCCGCATCAGCTTGCCGCTCGTCAGCAGCTTATTTCGCTTTACATCGATGCAGGTGACTTTGGATCTGCCCGCGACGTGGTGAAAGCCGGGATTGCGGCCATGCCGCGTAATTATCAGCTTCTGCAGGACTACGTGATGATCGACCTGACTGCGACCGGAGTCGATGCGGCACTGTCTACGGCAGACACTCTGGTGTCGCAGGATCGGGAATTCACGCTCGCCCGTGCCTTGCGCGGCGACGTCTATATCGCTGCCAATCGGCCGGACGACGCGATTCAGGCGTATTCCGACGCGCTGGCAGCCGCGCCGATAACCCCGATTCTGACCCGACTGATCGCGGCGGAATTGCGAGCCGGCCGCACCGAGGAAGCCCGCACCACGTTGATTGGCTGGACCGCCCAGCATCCAGACGATCTGGAAGCACTGGAGAAACTGGCCGAGCTGAACGTCGAAACGTCCCGTCTGGATGACGCCGCCAAGAATCTGCGGGCGATCCTGGATAAGAAGCCGCACGTTGCCATCGCGCTTAACAATCTGGCCTGGATCTACGGTCAGCAGCACGATCCGCGTGCGCTGAATCTGGCCCGCCAGGCTTATGTGATGGCGCCAGACGCCCAGACTGCCGACACCCTTGGTTGGATTCTGACCACCACCGGGAAGGCCGATATTGGCGTCGACCTGCTGCGGCAGGCGAGCACCCAGGCGAGCGATGACCCGCGCGTGCAATACCACTACGCGGTAGCGTTGAAGGATACCGGGAACAAGAAGGATGCGATCAAGTTGCTGACCGCGCTGGTCGCAGTAAAGACGAACTTCGTGGAAAAGGCGCGAGCTCAGCAGTTGCTTAATCAGCTCACCAAGGGATCATGATCGCCGGCTGGTGACGCCGCGGCGCCTTCTGACCTTCTCTAAGGTCTGCTTATCGCCTCCTTGGCATCGGTCGTGACGGTCAGCGCGCCAGCAGCGACGGCGTCGGCAATGATGTGGTCGATCTCCCGCCCGCCACGATCGGCGAACGTCCCGCCCGCAGCATCGCGACCTGCTCGGCGGTGCTGTTCAGCCCCATAAAGTGATGACCACGCTGCGGCAGGCAGCCGCCGGAGACGACACCCGCCGAGCCAATTCCGCAGGTAGCAACGCGTTTTCGACCGCCTTCATGACATCGCCTCTCCCGGACGGCGGGCACACGAATTGGGTCTGGTGGCTGGGCCGCATCGTTGTTTTCTCGCAGGCCGGTTCAAGCGCCGTTA
>JASHVB010000561.1 GCA_030039695.1 Acetobacteraceae bacterium | reverse complement strand
CGCGGCGCGAACGGCAACGACAATTCGTGCGCCAGCACGTTGGCGCTGCCGAGCGGGATCACGCCCAGCGGCACTTTTGTCCCCACGACCACGCTGGCGACCTCAGCAATCGTGCCGTCGCCGCCAGCCGCCACGACCATGGGTGCGCCGCCGGCAACCGCTTCGCGCGCCAGTGCTGCGGCGTGTCCGGCGGAGTGCGTCTCCGCGACGTCGAGGCGCACGCCGTTGGCTACCAGCACGTCGAGCACCCGCCACAGCAAGGCGGCACGACGGCGCCCGGCGACCGGGTTGAACACGATCACCATGTGCGAACGGGCAGCGGTGGAAGGCGCGTGTAAATCGGCGGATTCCTCCAATACGAAGTCGCCTTGCTGCCAGGGTTCTGCGTCGCTTTGATGACGCTGCGATGACTGCGGCGTTACTTTCAATACGAGATGTAAAATCCCGTCGCGTCACGAAATGTTAATCCGCAAGCTATGCGAATCACCGTATGCGCTGGGCTCGCATGAACGCGTTATCCACAACGGGCAGGCCGCCGGCTTACCGTAGCGTCTTCATCTCGGACACGCACCTTGGCACGCGCGGTTGCCGTTCCGATTTTCTTGCTGATTTTCTGCGGCGTGCATCCTGCGAGTATCTTTACCTCGTTGGCGATATCATCGACGGATGGCGGTTGCGCAAGTCCTGGTACTGGGACGAGCATCACGACGACGTACTGCGGCAGATCGTCTGCCTTGCGCGCGGTGGGACGCAGGTCACCTACATTCCGGGTAACCACGATGAGATGTTCCGCGCTTGGCTGCCGCTCGGGCTGGAAATCTCCGGCATCAAGCTGCGGGCGGAGGCGGTGCACGTCACGGCGGACGGCACGCGCCTGCTGGTAATGCACGGTGACGAATTTGACTCCGTGGTCCGCTACGCAAAGTTCCTCGCCCTGCTTGGCGACTGGGCCTACACGTTCGCGCTGACGGTAAACCGCTATTTCAATGCATGCCGCCGACGGCTAGGCTATCCTTACTGGTCGCTGTCCGCCTGGCTAAAGCGGCAGGTCAAGGAAGCAGTGAAGGCGGTGGACCGCTTTGAATATGCCCTCGCCCACGAGGCCGAGCGGCGCGGGTTCGATGGCGTGGTGTGTGGGCACATCCACCATGCGCAGATGCGCAAGGTGGGCGGCGTCTGGTATATAAATGACGGCGACTGGGTAGAAAGCTGTACAGCGCTGGTGGAACATCACGACGGGCGGCTCGAGCTGATCGATTGGGCTGCGCTGAACAGGCTGTCGTTCTTCGCGCCGAGGGCGCGGGTGGCGCAAACTGCCTGACGCGGGTGTTCTGGCGGCTGCAGGAATCGATCCGATGCTGCCGCCGGCTGCTTCGTATCGCATCATGATCGTGACGGACGCCTGGGCGCCGCAGGTGAATGGCGTCGTCCGGACACTCAGTACCGTGGCCGATGAGCTGCGGGCGATGGGCCATGTGGTCGCGGTGATCGGGCCAGACCAATTCCGCACTGTTCCCTGCCCGACCTACCCGGACATCGCGTTGTCGCTGCTGCCGCGCCGGCGGCTGGTGCGCCTGATCGAAACCTTCAAGCCCGACGCGTTGCATATCGCTACCGAGGGGCCGCTGGGAATTGCGGCGCGAAGCTGGGCCAGGCGACGCGGCATCGCATTCACCACCGCGTTCCATACGCGGTTCGCGGAATATATCAACGCACGGACGCATATCCCGACGCGTCCGATCTATGCCTGGATGCGGCGGTTCCACGGCGCCGGCAAGGGCATCATGGTGGCAACCGAATCGCTGGGCACCGAGCTGCGGCGACGTGGCTTCCGCAATATCCGCCCGTGGTCGCGGGGCGTGGACCTCGACTTGTTCAAGCCAGAACCGCGCGAGGATTGGGGCCTGCCAAGGCCGGTGTTTCTGTACGTTGGCCGGGTCGCGGTGGAAAAAAACATTGAGGCATTCCTCGATCTCGATCTGCCCGGCTCGAAGGTGGTGGTGGGCGGCGGACCGCAGCTTGAGCAGCTGCGCCGGTCGTACCCGGGGGTGGTGTTCGCCGGACCGCGGTACGGCGAGGCATTGGCACGTTCCTATGCCGGCGCAGACGTGTTCGTATTTCCCTCGCTGACCGATACGTTTGGGCTGGTGATTCTGGAGGCGCTGGCGTGCGGCACGCCGGTTGCCGCTTATCCGGTCACCGGCCCGATGGATGTCATGGCCAATGCGAAGGGCACGATCGGCGCAATGAATGTCGATCTACGCACCGCAGCGCTGGAGGCGCTGCGTGCCGATCGCGCCGCGTGCCGCGCGCATGCCGAGCGCTATTCTTGGCGCGCCTGCGCGGAGATTTTTCTGTCGCACCTTGTGCCAATCAGGGGCGAGTGAGACGGCGCGGCCGGACGGCATCGGTCTGGCCCGATCCGCCCGCGCCGGCGATGGCCGACTTTGCGCCGGCCATAGCTACCCTCGCTGGATGAGCTCAATCGATACATTCTGCGGTGCTGTCAGGAAGGCGATGCGCACGCCGGGGCGGATCGTCTTCGGCTCCAAGGAGAAGGCCACCCCTTTGCGCTTCAGCTCGGCGACCGCAGCGTCGATGTTGTCTACCGTCATGCCGAAGTGGTCGAGGCCCATGTAAGGCGTCTGCGGTGCTGGGCCCGTGCTGGTCGGATCGGCGCGGGCGATGAACACCTTCTGGCCGCTGAGGTTCAGGTCGATGCGGGTCGAGCCGTCGGGTTGCGGCGTGCGGATCACCTCGGCGCCCAGGTTGTCCTCGTACCACTGCGCGGTGGCTGCCGGATCCGGCGAACGCAGATGGATGTGCTCCCAGGTGAACTCGGTCATGCTTCCCTCCGGTCAGTGTCGTGCCAGTGGCTCGACTATATCGGCTGCCTTGCCGATTGGCACGCCGGGTGGGCACGATCAATCCAACAGATCGAGAGTGAGTTGCGAGACCGAACCGAAATCCGGGCGGTGGTGGCGGGTGGGACCGAGCCGTTGCAGGGCCTCGCGATGGAATTCCGTGGCGTAGCCGACGTTGGTCTCCCAGCCGTAGCCGGGAAAACGCGTCGCGAGGCGCACCATCGCCCGATCACGCAGGACCTTCGCGACGATCGATGCCGCGGCGATCGAGAGGCAGCGCGCGTCGCCGCCGATCACGCAGCGTACGGGGCAGGCCAGGTCCGGCGGCCGATTGCCGTCGACCAATGCAAGGTCAGGCGGGGCGGGCAGACGCGCCACCGCGCGCGCCATGGCGAGCAAGGTGGACCGCAGGATATTCAGGCGATGGATTTCACTGACCGATGCGGCTCCGACGCCGATTTCCGCCCTTCCGGAAGCCCGCAGCGCCTTGAAGGCCGCGAGGCGTTGTTCAGCGGTCAGCTTTTTTGAGTCATCCAGCAGCGCCGCCAGTCTGCGCGGCACGCCGGTCGGGAAGATAACGGCCGCAGCCACGACCGGGCCGGCCAGCGGGCCTCGCCCCACCTCATCAACGCCCGCGACGCGCCCTCCGGCCGCTTTTTCCAATGCAAAATTCGGCACTCCCGCCGCATAGCAGGCGGCGGGGGAGTCGGGCGAGCCGAATGATCGATCCTGCTACGCGCCACGCAGGCGGTAGATCGCTTCATCGAACGCCGAGATGACCTGCGCGTGCGTCGAGTGGTCGTTCATTTTTTCGATGTCGGTGAAGCCGCGCGACACCGCGACCATCAGCAGCGCGTGGTGTGGGTCTACTGGCCCGGCGCGCATCCCGAGCAAGCGCACGGCGGCGCGCACGGCGCCAACCGCGCAGCGTCGGCCGTCCAGCGTCTCGTAACGGCGTTGGATCCAATGCCGCTCGTCCTGAATCAGCGAACGAGCGAGCCCCAGAACCTGGATGGTGGTGGCGTCGGGGGAGGGCGCCGGGTCGTCGGCCGGTACGGCAAAGGGCAGTGTTCGGCCGCGCGCGCGCAAACTTTCCCCGAACTGACGGAGCAGCCGCAGGGGGCTGCGGGCGGGGGGTTTTGCGGGCGTGCTTTGGACAGGTGTGGCGACGAAGTCGCTTCCATCGAACGGCATGGGCACCTCCCGCGGGTTATCGTCTTAGTAAGTTTAGGTCGGCATCGATGAGCGAAAAGCCGCCGCGTGATGACGAATTGGCGATTACTTCTTCCCTGGTGTCAGTGCGTTCGCTATATGTTCTTGACTGGCCAGCGCGGCTCTGCCATGGTTGGGCGTTTCAGAACGGATAGGGAACGATGCAGATGCGCCCCATCACCGATCGAGACATGGATCCCGAGTCCCTTGCCGCGCTGGACCGCGCCGGTGCGCCGGAATCGCTGCCGCCTGCCGCCATGCCATCCTTGGCGCGGCACGGGCGAGGGGCGACGCTCAATCCTCCGGTGCGTTTCGAACAACAGGTCGCCAGCGCATTCGACGACGGATGGGACACGCTGACGGCTGAGTTCGGCGAACTGCCGAAGCTTGCCACCACGCTGACCAAGGATTCCACCCGCTCGGCGATCAGCTGGAACACCTCGCCGGACATCGGCTTCGACCGTGCGGTGAACCCGTATCGCGGCTGCGAGCATGGCTGCATCTATTGCTACGCGCGGCCGACGCACGCCTATCTCGGCTACTCGCCGGGCCTGGATTTCGAGACCAAGCTGATTTTCAAGCCCGAGGTGGCGGAGCTGCTGGAGAAGGAGTTGCGCAAGCCAGGCTACGTGCCGCGCACGCTGGCGCTCGGCTCGAACACCGACCCGTACCAACCGGTCGAGCGAACCCTGAAGTTGACGCGCGGGGTACTCCAGGTGCTGGACCGGTTTAACCATCCGGTTAGCATAGTAACGAAGTCAGCTGGCGTGCTGCGCGATCTCGACATTTTGTCGAGCATGGCCAGCCGGAAATTGGCGCGGGTCTATGTGTCGATCACCACGCTGAACCCCGCGCTGGCGCGGGTGATGGAGCCGCGGGCTGCAACCCCGGCGCGGCGGCTGCACGCTATCGCTGAGTTAACCCGCGCGGGCGTTCCATGCGGCGTGATGACGGCGCCGGTCATCCCGGGCTTGAATGACGCGGAGATGGAGAAGATCCTGGAAGCCGCTGCGCGGGCCGGCGCTCGACATGCCGGATACGTGCTGCTGCGGTTGCCGCACGAACTGCGGCAGATGTTCGAGGACTGGCTAGCGACGCATTTCCCGGAACGGGCGAAGCACGTCCTCAACCTGATCCGCGAGACGCGCGGCGGCGTGCTGTCGGAGCCTCGTTTCCATCATCGCATGGCAGGGCAGGGCGTCTATGCCGATCTGTTGCTTCGCCGGTTCGCGCGCGCGACCCGGCAATGGGGTTTGGATGAGGCACGCGAGGGCCTCGACTGCGGCCGCTTCGCCATCCCCGCCAACGGGGAGGCGGCAACGGCACAAGCGCAATTGTCGTTGTTCTGATCGAGCGCCAAGCGCGACGGCGCGTGAGATTGAGCGACCCCCTGTGCCGCTGGCCGGCGTGCACGCGGCACTGGCGCTGAAGGCCGTGGACGATCCGGGCTCAGCGGAACGGGTGGCACCATGCTGCGGGCCGGTGCTGCGATTTGCCGTGTAGAATTTCCTTGACGCTCCTGCGGCCGATGCCTAATGTAAATGTCACTTACATTCACATGAGGTCAGCCATGGCCAGCGCAACAAACCAACCAGGTTACGGCGGTTCGGGCGCGGAAGCCTCGCCCTGGGGCGCCGGACCGGCCTGGAACGCACCCCGGTGGAGTTACTGGCACTGGCATAGCGGCAACCGGGCGATCTGGATCGTCGCGACGATCCTCGGCTTCATGTTCTGGTGGCCGGTGGGCTTCATCCTGCTGTTTTGTGCACTCGGAGGGCGACACATGGGCTGCTGGGGATACAGCCGTCACGACGGCTATGGAGCCGGATGGCAGGGCGACGCGCCGCCGCCGTG
>JASHVB010000560.1 GCA_030039695.1 Acetobacteraceae bacterium | reverse complement strand
CGGGCGAAACATACGAACTTCCATGCAGCATTGTATTTCGCAGCATCGGCTACCGTGGCGCCGCGATTCCCGAAGTGCCATTTGATATGGTTCGTGGCGTCATTCCCAATCGTGACGGTCGCGTCATCAATTCCGAGGGTGCTGCACTGCCGGGCCTTTACGTCTCCGGGTGGATCAAGCGTGGCCCGAGTGGGATTATCGGCACCAATCGCGAAGACAGCGTACTCACCGTCAATTCGATTTTGGCAGACCTGCCTTGTTTAGATCGCAACACGCGGCCAGGTGCCGCTGGCCTGATGGCACGCCTGCGCGAGCGCACCGTCCGCGTTGTCACCTATTCCGATTGGCAAAAGATCGATGCGGCGGAGATCCAGCGCGGGGCCGCGGCGGGAAAGCCCCGCGAAAAATTCACCCGCCTGCAGGAGATGCTGGACGCGCTTGGGGTACCGGGTCAGCCAGTCCTGGCTTGCGCGCACGCCGCGGCCACGTCCATTACCTGACGAGCTCGGGTGGTGCTGCGACCGGTGGAGCATCACGACATTGATTCGGTTATTGTGCATCTGCCTGGCCAAGGTTCTCCGGCGACCCCCCATGACGCCTCCGAGTCATCACGCGATCGTCGCCGCCGTCGCGGCGCAGACGACAGAAGTGGGAGGTGCGTCTTGCGCGCGGCGCTGCACGGTCCATTGCACCAATGGATGATCGCGCATCAGAGCGAGAGCCACGATGACGACACAAAGTAGCACCGGCGGGTTGATCTGGGTCAACGCGCAAATTGCGTTCTTCTATCATTCTGCAGCACACGAACTGGGCCCCTTTTGGTGTGACGGAGATTGTCGTATGCGCACCCATGTGCTGGCGCTCATCATGGCAGCAAACATTGCTGTCCCGGCTCTGGCTCAAGCGGCAACCACGACCATTCCCCCTGGATGGGTACCGCCCGGCACCAACCCCGAGACCGGGGCTCGTCCGGGCAATGTCATTGGCACTGGCATGTCGCTGCCGACTTCGGAGAAGGCCGGGAACATCAGCCCGCAAGACACCACATCGCCGATCGCCGCACGCCTGCCTGAACCATCGATCAGTGCGTACGCAACAGTCCGGGACTTACTGGTTGCTGCCCGTATCGCGCTCGTAGCAGGCCATACCGGCGAGGCCCAGGAAGCATTGGAGCGGGCGGAAACCCGCACGTTGGACCGGTCAGTTCCGTTGTTCCAAACTTCGACACCTGCCAGCGATCCACTGGTAACGAGAATCTCGCAGGCGCTGCACGCGCTTGGTGATGATGATGTGGCTGGTGCACTGCATCTGGTGAGTCAGGCAATCGCTCAAGCTCCCGCCTGACACCTCGTGCGTTCGGCCTCATTCCCACCCTGTCGTTGTGAGTTCGCGTTGGCTGGGCCGGGTCAACCCATGCCCTGTCAAACACCCGCGTGCGGCCGCAATATGATTGCGCCAATTCAGGTTAAGGCAACAGCAGCCGCACAGCAGAATTGCGCTACCGGTCCCCCACCGCTCACCACCAGAAATGCATCGCGGCCGAGCCGGCAGCTGCGGGCAATCCTTCCATATTGACGGCTCAGACATGATGCGACCTTGCGCGGCTGCGCTGGTTTAGCTGCCGGCACCCACCCACGATGCCCGACCAGGCGCCGCCGGTGTACGGGCGTTGTGCGGCGCCATTGGCGGGAACCGTCGCGTGCTCTCCTTGGCAACGCCCGCGGTCGACCCAACTCAGCTGCACAATCGTCAATCATATAACCCAGGAGCGGCACATGCAACAGCCGTCCGACGGTGGTGCCCGGCCAATGTGCAGCCCTTTGGTTGCACGATCACATGATGCTCTATACATTAGTTGGATGCGATTGCGAGCGTTTCTCAGCCGACGCCCGGGAGCGAATGCCTATGCTGGAATACCGCGAGAACGAGCGAGCATGGCTCGCAGCAATCATCGAGTCCTCTGACGACGCCATAATCGCCAAAGACTTGCTCGGCATTGTCATGGGGTGGAATGCCGCAGCTGAGCGCATGTTCGGCTACACTTCTGGCGAGATGCTTGGCCATCCCCTCGCCAAAATATTCCCGCCTGGCCGCATCAACGAAGAAGGGATGATCCTCAGGCAGATCAGCAGTGGCGAGCATATTGAACACTATGAGACGGAACGCCGGCATAGGGATGGGCGAATCTTCCCGGTCTCCGTAACGGTCTCACCGATAAGGGACGCGGATGGTATTCTTGTGGGCGCTTCCAATATCACTCACGATCTGAGTGAGCGTGCGGCGCATGAGGTACGCGTTCGCGAGCTGCAAGCTGAGCTCGCTCATGTCCAGAGGCTGACGGAGCTAGGTCAGTTTGTTTCAGCGTTAGCTCACGAAGTCAATCAGCCTCTGACCGCTATGACCAATTACCTTGGCGTCTGTCGCCGTCTGGTAGTGGCCGGCGATGTTGCGGGGCTGGCCGGCGCCATTGGACGTATTGAGGATCAGGCGAAGAGAACCAAAGACATTGTCCAACGCATTGGTAATTTCGTTAGAAAGCGCGATCTTCAACTGCAGGAAGAGAACCTCGCTAAGATGATTAACGAAACAATCGAACTTACGCGCAGTACCGCGAGAGGTGAAGACTTCGTGGTGAGCGCAGTGGTGCATCCATCGATAGCGGTTCATGTTGACAAGGTGCAGTTCCAGCAAGTCCTGTTCAACTTGCTCAGGAACGGAATTGAGGCAACGCGTGGACAGACAAGACGAGAGATCAACGTCTCAGCACGTTTGTCGAGTGACCAACTTGTGGAAGTCCGAGTTGCCGATTCTGGGCCTGGACTCTCTGAAGATGTGAAGGCAAGACTCTTTCATCCCTTCGTCACGACCAAGCCGAATGGAATGGGTATTGGATTGTCTGTCTGCCGCACGATCATAGAAGCTCATGGCGGACAATTGTGGACAGACACCTCTTCGCCTGGCGGTGCGATATTCTATTTCACCTTGATGAGAGCATCAATCGAGCAGTCGAGCCCGATCCCAGATGCCGCTAATTGATTGGCAAGATCAGTGAGCCAACCGTGTTACCTGTAACCGGCGCTTGCTCGGACTACCTAAGCGATGTGCTGATGGACCGGCGCGGGTAGATCTGATGCCTCAGCCTGCGGTTCGCAGTTAGTGTCATTGGTGCACGTCGGCTCTGATCTAGATCAATGACGGCACGTGAGAGACGGGCCAATCTTCTCCAGCGTTTGTCGGGCGCCCTCCTGAATTGGTCAGGAACGCCAGGCTTCGTCGCGGTGGAGGGCATGGTGGTGGAAACGAACAGCGATCTTGCTGCGCACGGTCGCAAAAGCGCACGCGCAGCGAGGTCCACGGCCGATGCGGCGAAGTCGGCAGACGGACGCAGGCTCAACGGAGGGTTTTGACCATGCACTACCGAATCGGTGGATTGGCACGTGCAGCAGCAGCGGCGGGGTTCCTGACCACGGCTGGCCTCGGGTCGGCGATGGCCCAAGCGCCGTCGTCGTCGCCTGGCCAGGGCGGGCCCGCCCCCGCCTCGGCTGGTGCGGCATCGCCGGCCGCGCGCGCCGGCTCGATCGCAACATCGGCTCCGCGTGTCCCGGCCATTTCGGTCGAATCAAGGATTACTGACCTCGAGAAGCGGCTTGGAATCACGGCGGCGGAACGATCGCAATTCACGGCGATGGCCAAAATCATGCGCGCCAACGCCAAGATGATGGACGCTCTGCTGGCGGAACGGCAGAGCGAGACAATTCGCTCCGCGGTTGATTCGCTCCGTTGGTATCAGCGGCTGACAGAGACCCATGCCGAGGCGCTGGGGAAATTCGTTCCGGCCTTCGACGCCCTCTACGCCGTCTTGTCGGCCAACCAACGCAAGACCGCGGACGCGCTCTTTCAGCAATTCGGGCAACCCCCACGGCCTTCGCAGCCAAGGTAATGCTGCTGCCAATTGTCCTGGAGCAAAACATGGTCTTGCCGCGGAGCGGGATGCCGGAGGATATGATGGTTGGGAATAGAAGAGTGGCAAAGCGGCTATTGGTTGCGACACTCGGGGTGATGCTTGCTGTTGCAGGAGCGACGCAGTCGACGCCGGCCCACGCGCAATACGCGCCGGTGTGTCCGCCTGGATACTATTACTATCCGGCTTATGGCTGTGTACCGCCAGGGTATTTCTATGGCCCACCCTATTACGTCTACCCGGATTTCGGGTTTGGTTTCTTCTATGGCCCTGGCTGGGGCCGGGGATGGCGAGGCGGCCCCGCTTTTCGCGGCGGTCTACCAGGTGGTGGGGGTTTCCATGGCGGTGGCGGGCGGCGTTGACCACGCGTGGCGATGATGCGCGAGCTTGAACCGCGCACATATATCGGGCCATCTCCTGTTGACGCGAGGTCGACGGCCTGAACGGCATGTTAGGCAAAAGCCGAACTTGCCCGCCCGGCATCGCGTCGATCGGACGGTATCGGATTCCAGATATCCCGACGCGCCTGGACGCCTTTTAAGCGGCGATGTCGGCGCGATGCGATGCAGCTGGTGTGCACATTGTTTCTCTCCAGACTCAGCACGTGCTTGCTGACCATCGACTTCGCGCTGTTTGCTTATCCGATCGGACCGCACCATTGCCGCTTTCGGACATGACGAAGCTCGCGGTGGAGCGTTATGAATTTTACCCGGCCCAATTGCGCAGCGACGAAGGTCATCGAGACGTCGCCAACGAATCACCGCAACAGACGGCCCACACGGCGTCACGCGTTGGTGCGACGTAGCGCTGGAACGCCCCAGGCTCGCACAGGTCGGCGACGGGTCGATGTGCAGACCAAACCGTTCGCGCGGCGTTAGACGTAGCGCGATGGCTTCAGGGCCTCAGCCTGTGTCAATGCGGTATGATCCAGATCAATGCCATGCCGCGCCATCGGAGATATCCGCCTGTCGCACCGCGATTAAGGCTGGAGAGCCGTCGTCGGGCACACGCGGCCGGCGACAACGAGACGCCGGTGCAACGCAACAGGAGTAGCAGAATGACGAAGAAGACGATTCTTGCCGCAGTGACTGTGGCCATTGCGGCAGGACTTTCGGGGCTGCCGGCGCGGGCCGACACCACTAGCGTCAAGACCGGGTTTCTGACCTGCGACGTAGGCAACGGCTGGGGTTTCGTGTTCGGATCGACGCGTGAGCTCAAGTGCACGTTCACCGACAACAATGGCGCGGTAGAGCGCTACACCGGTCATATCAACAAGTTCGGCGTCGACATCGGTTACGTTCATGGCGGCGTCATGGCGTGGGCTGTGTTCGCACCGACGGAGCATATCGGGAGGGGTGCGCTGGCCGGTACCTACGGCGGCGTGACGGGCGGAGCGGCGGTAGGCGTCGGCGGCAACGCGAACGTGTTGGTTGGCGGCAACGCCAGGACCATCTCGCTGCAGCCGGTGAGCATCGAGGGCACCGCAGGCCTGAACGTCGCGGCTGGCCTTGCCGAGCTCAGGCTGAAGAAGGCGGCGGGTTAGAGGGCGACGCCGGCCGCTAAACCGTTCTTCGGTGGCAAGCCCTGCCGGTCCGGCGGGCGGGCAGGGCCTGCGACACTGAAATGACTGCCCCGGGCAGGTACCACGGCTAACGGCGCCACCACCGGGAACGGATGCGAGATCGCCATGCGGAGCAAGCGCAACGATGCCCGGGCGAAGGCTGCGCAGACCGCCCCGCTGATGGCGAGACCACGCCGGACGGAGGCGCGGCATTGCGATTGGGCCGATCTCGCGCCGTCCGATCGGTTCCTTGATGGTCGCCGCGGGTGGGATCGGCCATCGTTTTCGGAACGCTTGCATTGTGCGATAGCGACCGCACCCGGTTGGAGCAAACCATTAACCTGGCCTGACCCAAATGACGGGCCGCAAGACGTTTGGTACGTGACTGATGACATTTCCGACGGCTCCGGGGCGACGTGCAGAGCACAACGACCGTCGCACCACCACAAGATCGCGATTGCCGGCGATTCTCGGCTCAAGTCTGCCCTTACCACCGGTTGCGAAGCGTCAGATACATCAACGCATGACAGACCCGCGTGACCACGATCAGCACGCATGTTCCGCCCTCGTCGGGTCACCCTTGTCGTCTCCAGGTATCGGCTTCAGTATGGCTCGCAGGCTGCAGAGAAGGGCGGGAAGCGGGCACGCCACACGGCGCGCAATAACATAGATCAATGCGGAAGTGCGTGGCACCGACGATGCTGGCGCAGAGGATGAGGGGTAGCGAGGAGCGTCGTTGCGACTCTCGGTAAGTGACCACCCGTACGTAATCGAAGCCAACCAGGCCACAAGCCCCCGATTTCTTGCTCGCAGCGCACGGAGAAAAAGCGTTTGGCACGTCGATCGTTAGATGGGGCGCCGGCGTACGTCCTGTGGTCGAGCGCCGTCGCCGTTCGGTTTCCGGCCGGCGAAGCGAGGGTGCCGCCAATGGTCCACCGTCGCGCGAACCGTGCTTGGGAGACTCCGGATGCCCGATAACCGGGAATGTGACCCAGGAAGCCCAGCTCCCCGCGCCGGCCGCTATGAGCAGCTCAACGTATTCGGCAGCCCTGTTGGCACAACAGTAAGCGTCGTGGCCGGCGAGGCGCTGCCGAGTGCGCCAAGAGGGTTCACCTGGAGGTGGGTGGGCGAAACCCCAACCGGCATGCCCACCGACGCGCCATAAGCGAAGCTGATCCATCGCAGGTGATTGGGACGAAACCGAGTAAATTCAATGCTGACGCCCGGAAGTTGCCACTACACAGGCTCGGTCGTCACCAAGGTGTCGCGCTGACTCTACATCAGCACGTCGCAGATACGGGTCAATTCTCATGTTAATTGCATAATGACATTCAC
>JASHVB010000559.1 GCA_030039695.1 Acetobacteraceae bacterium | reverse complement strand
GAAGCAGCCGCTTTCCAACGCGTGATGGCGGATCGTCACTTCGATTTGCTCGGCAAAGATCGGCCCCACCATCGAGCCTGGGAACTGGGAAACGTGGATCTCCTCGTGCTGGGCCATCAGGGCGTAACGGGCCAGCGGATTGTAGTGTTCCCAGCAGGCCAGCGCGCCGACGCGTCCGACCGTGGTATCAACGACGTTCAGGCCGGAGCCGTCGCCCTGGCCCCAGATCATGCGTTCATGAAAGGTCGGCGTGATCTTGCGGCGTGCGAGCTTCAGGCTGCCGTCGGCATCGAAGATAAGCTGGGTGTTGTAGAGCGAGCCGTGGTCGCGCTCGTTGACGCCGAGCGCGACCACGGCACGGTGGCGGCGGGCGGCAGCGCCGACGGCATCGGTCACCGGCCCGGGAACGACGACGGCGTGATCGTAAAGCCGCAGATGTTCCTTCCCGGTCAGGACCGGGGGATGAACGAAGGAGAAGTACGGGTACCAGGGGACGAAGGTCTCCGGGAACACGATGAGGTTCACACCCTTGGCACCGGCGTCGGCGATAGTGTTCAGGACCTTGGCGACGGTGCCGCCCGGGGTTTCCAGGTCGGGGGTCAACTGGACGGCGGCGGCGCGGATGGTCTCGGGAATCGGCATGGTGCGTGCGTCCGTGGGGCCGAGGGGAAGACTGCTCCCCGTGGTCTTGTGGGTGGGTTGGGCGGGCGAGATTGGCGTTCGTCGTGCCTCTCCCGCGGCCCCGCTCCCACAAAGGGAGGCGGGAACTCCCCAAGCGTGGCGATCAGACGGTCCAGGTATCGATGATCACGGCGTTGGCCCGCTTGTGCAGCAACACAAGGTCCAGCACGTCCAGCGGGTTGATTGGCCGGATGCCTTCCTGCAGCGACGGCTCGCCGTGGCCGTACAGCGCCTGCAAGGCGAAGCGGCAGGCGTAAACCTTGCCGCCTTCGTCCATGAACCGCTTGAGCTGGTTGTTGAAGTTCTGCGCACCCGCAAAGGCCTCGTCGCCGATCTTGGGGAAGCCTCGCTGCACGCCCAGGGTGACGCCGGGGCCGTAGAGCAGGACGGAAGTCTCGAAGCCTTTGCGCTGGAGGCGCAGGGCCTGGAGGATGTTGACCAGACCGATCGAGCCTTCGAAGGCGACGGTATGGAAGGTGACCAGCGCTTTTTCGCCGGGATTAGCTTTGACGTCTTCGAACACCTTTTCTTCGTAATCGACGAAGTAATCGCCTTTCTGGTGGGCGGGGGCAGTGACGGCCGGCATGCCTAGGATCCTCCTGATTGGTTGGACGCGGCGGGAGGTGAGCAAGCGGCGTGCCAGATTGATCGCAGATTGCTCGGTCGAGAATGCTGACAAGTCTCCAATCAATTCTACAGTCAATTGACCGGATAATTGCCCAAAATCTGGCCTCGGTCACTAGGCAACTGATCTCTTTTTAAGCAGATCAAATCTTATATCTGATGTCCAGCACTATTTCGAGTCATTCTGGTTATTCGGTCCACAGTCACTTGCCTCAAATCGAGTCGGCGTTGCGACAGCTGGAGCATCCAACACACACCGGCTAGAGCACGGAACAATCCTCTGGTGCCGCAGCATGCAACAATATACAGTCAATCCGTCCGCATCCCGAAAGGGCTCGCGCCATTGACTCAGTGGATTCCCGATCTCTCGCGCCCCGGCACGCCGCGCTATCTCGCCATCGCCAACGCCATTGCGACCGACATAGAGGCCGGGCGGCTGTCCCCCGCTGACCGGCTGCCGCCGCAGCGCACGTTGGCTGCGGCCCTGGGAATCGACTTCACCACGGTCGCCCGCGGCTACGTCGAGGCGAAGCGGCGCGGCCTGATTGAATCGCGTGTCGGCCAGGGTACCTTCGTCAGCAACGCCGTGCGCCGCCGGCACCCGCCGATGCCGCGCCACCCGGAGATCGTCGATCGCTCAATGAACCTGCCCCCTGAGCCGGACGATCCGGAGTTGCTCGATCGCATGCAGGACGGCTGGGCCGCGATCAGCCGCGACCTCGTGGTGCTGATGCGCTACCAGGGCTTCGGTGGCGTCCCGGCGGACAAGGAGGCTGCCTCCGCTTGGCTGAGCCGCCGCGGCTTGGTGCCGCAGCAGGACCGTGTCTTCATCTGCCCCGGCGCCCACCCCGCCTTGCTCGGCATTTTCGGCTTGCTGGCGCGTTCCGGCGAGGTGGTGCTGGCTGAGGACATCACCTATCCCGGCGCCCGCGCCATCGCCGGACAGCTCGGCCTGACGCTGACCGGCCTGCCGATGGACGATGAGGGCGTTGATGCCGATGCCTTTGCCGCAGCCTGCCAGAGGCTTGCGCCCAAAGCACTGTACCTGAACCCGACATTGCTCAATCCGACCACTCACACGATCAGTGCGGTGCGCCGCGCGGCGATCGCCGCGGTGGCCCGCCGCTTCGGGGTGCCGATCGTGGAAGACGACCCGTACGGCTTGCTCCCGCCGCACAGTCCGCCGCCCTTCGCGGCGTTAGCGCCGGAGCTCACCTGGCACGTCGCCGGCCTGGCCAAGTGCTTTGGCGCCGGTCTGCGGGTGGCCTACGTGGTGGTGCCGGACAGCCGGTCGGGCTGGAGCTTCGCAGCGGCCGTTCGGTCGGCAACCGTCATGGCGTCGCCGGTCACCGTGGCGCTAGCCACGCGCTGGATCAACGATGGCACTGGCGACGCACTGCTCTCGGCGGTGCGGGCGGAATCGGTGGCGCGGCAGGCCCTGGTGGCGGAAATGCTCGCCGGCCACACGCTGCGCACCGATCCGGCCGGGTTCCATTTCTGGCTGACGCTGCCGGCGCCGTGGACACGCTCGGCCTTCGCCGGGCACATGCGCAGCAGTGGAATTGGCGTGGTCGCCAGCGACGCGTTCGCGACCGGTGCGGCGGTGCCGGATGCGGTGCGGGTGTGCCTCGGCGGCCCGCCAGATCGCGCTCAGGTGCGGGAAGCGCTGGATTTCATGGCGCATGCGTTGGAGGGCTCGCCCTCAACGGCGTCCAGCTATCTCTAATAGCGGTCACGACCGAGAACAGACGCTGGATTCACCCGAGGTGGGACAGACTGGGAAGGCGGTACAGCGCCGCCTTCATGTCCGACGATGAGCGAGAGCTTTCTCCATACGGAATTGTCTTGATCCACCCTCTGTGACTTCATCGTTTATGACAAATCCATGTCGCTTATAGAAGGAAAGACCCTTGGCGTTACGCGCCTCGACCGTCAGTTGCATCCGCGCCGCTCCGGGGAAGCGCTCCATTACTTTTGCTAACAACATCTCGCCGATACCCTGGCGCTGAAACGAGGGTAGTACGTATAGGCGTTGAAGCAGCGCGGTACTGTCGCGCTCAAACGCGAACGCATGACCAACGAGTTTTCCATTCAACAGCGCGACCAGAAATGCAGCATCATCAAGAGCGATCTGCTCTGCCAAGGCTTCTGATGCATGGCACGTATTGGTTATTTCGGTAACCCTTTCGGCACCGTACAGGTCATCGTATGTGTCATGCCAGGTTTTCGCGAGCAGATCCCTGACACCAACGAGATCGTCGGCCACCGCGGCTCGAATGGTTATGTGGCTTTGCATATCCTGAGCCTCTTCCGCCATTTCGCGGTACCGACATTGTTAGCGCGTTCCGATCATCTCGGTCCCGCCTCACGATATCGGCGACGGTATTTTCGCTCAGCCCGAGCCGATCTTCGTCGATTCGAGCGGGGAAAACCATGCCGATGTCCTGAGGCCGACGTGCCGATCGCACGCCGCCCTCGACCGCCGCAGAAGGCAACTTCGAAATCACGCGCAGCGTATGCGCGGGTGAACCCATTCACCACGCGCGTCGCAAATTCACGCGCCGTCTGGTGCTCGGCATTGGCACCACCCGATCGACCAGGTCACGCTGGAGGACACGCGATCAGCGATGCCTTGAGTCGTCGGGTTCATTTGGTGCAGAAAGGTGCGACAAAACTGCGTCACGACTCCAACGTGATGCGCAGTGTGATTCGCGCGCCATCGAGTAATGAGCCGACTGAAAGGCGGACAAATCGGCTGAAAATGCTCAAGCGCACAATGTATCGCCGCGTCGGCGTGGCGTCGCTCCATGCCACTATGTGTGCCCTTCGCGAAGTCGAGTGCAAGCAAATTTGCGCCAGAGCCGTCTTGGCGGCAACGCAACACTGGCTGTGCAGGTCCCGTCCGGAGTTGTCTCGGCCCCGCGGACATCGCGATGCCCTGGACATCCCGATCATCGAGGTTTCGCAGACCGGGATCACATCCCGAGATAAGCGCGCCTGATCTCCACGTCGGCGGCGATATCACGCGCTGCGCCCCGCAGCACCACCCGCCCGGTTTGCAGCACATAGGCACGGTCGGCGATCTCGAGCGTCTCGTCCAGGCGTTGCTCCACGATCAGCACAGTGACGCCGCCGGCACGGATGCGCAGCACGGCCGCCAGGATGTCGTCGACCAGGCGCGGCATGATGCCCTGGCTCGGCTCGTCCAACATCAACAGCCGCGGGCCAGTCATCAGCGCCCGCCCGATCGCTAACATCTGTTGCTCGCCGCCTGAAAGGGTATTGGCGCGCTGCGCCAGGCGCTCCTGCAGGCGGGGAAACAGGGAGAACACCAGTTCCAATGGCCGGAACCGGTCCGGACCGGAGCGCGCATAAGCGCCGAGCCGCAGATTATCCTCTACCGACAGGCGCGGGAACAGGCGACGGCCTTCCGGCACGAGAACAAGGCCCATGCGGTTGACCCGGTACGCGGGCACGCGCGCCAATGAGGTGCCATCGAACATGATACTGCCGCCAATTGGCATCTGTCCGGCGATTGCGCGCAGCAGCGTGCTCTTGCCCGCCCCGTTGGCACCGACCACTGCGACGATCTCACCCGCTGCGACATCAATGTCGACGCCATGCAGCGCGCGCAGGCCGCGATAGGCCGCGGTCAGAGCGCGCACCTCGAGCAGCGGCCGACCGACGGCGATGTCACGCGGCGACATAGCGGTCGCCGAGATAGGCGCGGATCACGTCGGGGTTGCGCACCACGTCGCGCGGGCTGCCTTGCGCGAGGTTTCGGCCAAGATGCAGAACCACTGCGCGGTCGATAAGCGGCAGCAGCACCTCCATCACATGCTCGACCATGAGAATGGTGATGCCGCGGTCACGCACTGCCCGCACCAACTGCATGCCCGCCTGCGCTTCGGTCGGCGTCAGGCCGGTCAGCATTTCGTCCAGCAGGAGCACGCGCGGATCGGTGGCCAGCGCGCGGGCCACTTCCAAACGACGCTTCTCGGGCGGGGTGAGCAAATGTGCGGGCACGTCGGCACGGGGGCCGAGGCCGCAGAAGTCGATCACCTCTGCGGCGCGCGCCATGGCAGAGCCGGTTCTCGCGATGCGAGCAAACGCGCCGACCATCACGTTCTCCAGCACGGTCATGGAATCGAAGCTGCGCACCACCTGGAAGGTGCGACCGATGCCGGCCTGGGTGCAGGCAACCGCCCCGAGACCCGAGATGCGGCGGCCCTCCAGCAGAATTTCCCCCGCATCAGGCGTCTCGGCGCCAGCGATACACGCGAACAAAGTGCTCTTGCCGGCGCCGTTTGGGCCAATCAGGCCGAGGATTTCGCCGCGCGCAACATCGAATGTCACATCGACATTGGCGGCGATACGGCCGAACGACTTGCTCACGCGACGCACAGCGACAATCGGATCAGGCATCGGTGACCGCCTCGCGGTGCACACCGAACAAGCTGACCAGCCCCTGCGGCCGCGCCAGCGCGAGGATAACGATCAATGCGCCATAGAACATCAGATCGATCCCGTTGCCGGCATTGCCGAGCCAAGCCGCCGAGAGTTGCTGCGCCGGGATCAGCACGGCGGCCCCGAGCAGCGGCCCCCATAGCGTGCCGACACCGCCCACCACCGCCGGCAATGCGATCAACACCGACAGCGGCAGGCCGAGCGCGCTGTCGGGGTCGATGAAGCCGATGTACTGTGCATAGAGCGCACCGCCGGCGCCGACGATCGCGCCGCTGATCGCCGCGGCCGCCATCTTACTCGGGAACACCCGCACCGCGAGGCTGCGTGCGGCGATCACGTCATCTTTCACCGCGCGCCAAATGAAGCCCCAGCGGGAGCCTTCCACCAGCCAGGCGACGACCCAGGCCAGCGTGGCATACGCGAGCATGACATAGTGAAACGGCAGCACTGGGATGCGGAATTCCAGGTTCGCCCAAGACGCGCTGTGGAACGGAATTGTGATTCCCATTGCGGCATTGACGAAGTCCCAGTTGTTCACCAACAGCAGCGCCATCAGCCCGACCACCAGTGTGGCGATGGCGTAATAATGACCGCTGAGGCGGAAGCACGGCCAGCCGACCAGCAGCGCGGCCAACGCCGCCAATGCGGCACCGGCAAACAAGCCCAGGGTTGGCGGGATGCCGAGCCGTGTAAACAGCATGGTCGAGGTGTAGGCGCCGATACCGAAATAGAGCGCATGGCCGAGCGAGATCTGGCCGCAATAGCCGCCCAGGACGTTCCAGCCCTGCGACAAGCCGGCATACAGCAAGGTCAGCACGATCAGACCGCGATAATAGGTGTTCTCGACCAACAGGGGCAGCAGTGCCAGCGCCGCCAGCAACACGGCGCCAACGACCAGCTCATGCTTACGGCGCCGCGTAATGGCGTTCGGTCGTAGCACCACGTTCATAGCCGACCAAACAGGCCGCGCGGGCGGACCATCAGAACGAGCACGTAAATGGCAAAGATGCCGACCTGCTTGAGCGACGGGTCCATGAGGAGCGCGGTCAGCGCTTCGACCAGGCCGATCAGCAGTCCCGCCACCAATGCGCCGATCAGCGAGCCGAAGCCGCCAAGCGCGACCGTGACATAAGCGATGAGGGCGAAATTGTCACCGACGGTGGGAGATATGTAATAGAACATCGCCAACATCGCGCCCGCGATGCCCACCACCGCAGCGCCGATACCCCAGCCCAGGCTGAAGATGCGGTCGCGGTCGATGCCGATCAGCGCCACAGCGTCGCGGTCCTCACGGGTTGCTTCGAGCGCGCGACCAAACTCGGTGCGCGAGATCAGCATCAGCGCGGCAAAGGCTAAGAGGCAGATCACCCCAGCGGCGATCTGCGGCAACGGTAGCACGATCTGGCCAAGTGAGACCGTGCGGCCACTGAGCAGTACGTCGTTGATGCTCTCGAAATTACTACCGAATGCGAGCTGCGCCGCGCCAACCAGGAACACCGAGAGGCCGAACGTGATGAACACCTGTACCATCCCGGTGTTGAAGCGTACGGCGAGTGCGCGCGCGATCAGGCCGCGATAGATTGCGACGCCGATCAGGAACAACAGCGCTGCCACCACGGGAAGCTGGATCAGCGGATCGAGGCCGGTGGCGCGATGGATTTCGTAGACCGCGAACATTGCGAGCATCAGCAATTGGCCATGTGCAAAATTCACCACGTCCATCAGGCCGAAGATGAGCGACAGACCGGCGGCAACGAGGGCATAGATCAGCCCCATCAGCAGGCCACCGATCGCGACTTGCGTAACCAGACTGGCCGTCATCGGCGGCCTCGGCCCCTCCCCTTCCTGCTCACGCGCTGACGTTCCAGATCGCCGTCTTCGTCGCGAGATCGAACGGGTAGATTGTGCGCCACTGGCCGCCTTGGAATTGCTGGATCACCGGCTTGCCTTCGGTGTTCTGTCCGGTGCTGTCGAACTTGATGCCTTGCCATGGCATGATCGTCTGGTTGCCTGGAATGTTGGTGGCGCGCAGCGCGGTCCGCAATGCCATGTTGTTGGTCGACTTCGCCCGGT
>JASHVB010000558.1 GCA_030039695.1 Acetobacteraceae bacterium | reverse complement strand
GCTGGGCAACGCCGGCTTTTGCCCGACCATGGTAGACTTCGACGTACCCTTCAACACCTATGTGCATGTCTGCGGCATCGACATTGTGCGCGACGACAGCGGCCGCCTCATGGTGCTCGAGGACAACGCACGCACGCCCTCCGGCGTCGCCTATGTGGTGGAAAACCGCCACATGACGCTGCGTGTATTGTCTGACGTGATGGCCGGCCTGCATGTGCGCAGCGTCGATGACTATGGTCTGCGCCTGCATCGCGCACTGACCGAAATCGCGCCGCAGGGTATCACTGATCCTCAGGTCGTTCTGCTGTCGCCCGGTATCTTCAATTCCGCGTATTTCGAGCACGTGTTCCTGGCGCGTGAAATGGGCATACCGCTGGTGGAGGGCCAGGACCTGGTGGTGGACAATCACCGCGTGTTCATGCGCACCACCGCCGGGCTCGCGCCGGTGCACACGATCTACCGGCGGCTGAACGACGATTTCCTCGATCCGGACGTGTTCCGCCCCGACAGCCAGCTTGGTGTGCGCGGGCTGATCGAGGCGTGGCGCCGCGGCAACGTGGCGATCGCCAATGCCGTGGGAACCGGCGTGGCGGACGACAAGGCGGTGTATGCATATATGCCGCGGCTCATCCGCTATTACCTGTCGGAAGAGCCAATCTTGTCGAATGTCGACACGCGGATCTGCGCGGAACCCGACGCACTCGCCTACACCTTGGATCATCTGTCGGAACTGGTGGTAAAGCCGGTCGCCGAGTCTGGCGGCTACGGATTACTGATCGGGCCGCACGCGTCGCGGGCCCAGTTGGAAGAATTCCGTGCGCGGCTTCAGGCGGATCCTTCCAACTACATCAGCCAGCCGACGCTGAAACTTTCGGTTTCGCCTACACTGACTGAGAACGGCGTGGAGCCACGCCACGTCGATCTGCGTCCCTTCGCCGTGACCGGGCGCGACACTTGGGTGCTTCCCGGTGGCCTGACCCGCGTCGCGCTGCGCGCCGGCACGTTGGTGGTGAATTCATCGCAGGGTGGCGGATCGAAGGACACCTGGGTGCTGACATGAGCGAAACTCTGTCGGATAGTGGCACCATACACTTGATTGCGCGGCACGCGGCAAGCGCCTTATGGCTCGCGCGCTACATGGAGCGCATCGAAAATCTTGCGCGTTTGCTCGACGTGACCAAGACGTTTGCGGATGACGACAGCGACTGGCTGTCGTTGCTGCGGATCAACGGCGATGTCGACGCCTTCTTCGCCCGCTATGCCGCGGCCGGACACGACAGCGTCGCACGCTTCTATTTGCTCGATGCTGACAATCCGACCTCGGTGCAGGCAGCGATAGCGGCAGCGCGCGAGAACGCACGCACGCTGCGCGCGCTGATCTCTACTGAGATGTGGTTGCAGCTCAACGTGTTCCACGGCCACATTCGTGCGCTGACCGGGGCCGACATGGCACCAGAGCACCTGTCGTCTGTCTGCGCGATGCTGAAAGAGGGCACACAGGCGCACACGGGAATTACCGAAGGCACGTTCTATCGCGACCAGTGCTGGCATTTCTACATGATCGGCCGTTACCTGGAGCGTGCCGATCAGACGACGCGTTTGCTGGACACACGCTTCAACCGGTTGGCGCCGGCGGGAACGGGCGATGCCGACATTGCTGCCGGCGAATGGCATGCGCTGCTGCGCGCAGCAGCCGGTTATCACGCTTACCGACGCGAGCACCCGCACGGCTACCGGGCGCGCGAAGTCGCCGGATTCCTGCTGCTGAACACGGCGTTCCCACGGTCAATTCGGTTGAACCTAGCGCAACTTGAATGGCACCTGACGCAATTACGGTTGCGCTACCATATGCGCGGCGGCAGCGCAGCGCTGGAACGCGTGGACGATCTGAACACGTCGCTGACCCACACTGCGGTGGATGGCCTGCTCGCACGTGGGCTATCGCCGTTCCTGGATTGGATACAACGCGACATCGCCATGCTGCATAACGATATTATGAAGGGCTTCTGCGGGGCAGAGTGACTTTTTATGTCATTGCGGGGGGCCCAGCGACGAAACCAGCCCGCCCATTCGAGTGCAGCTACTTCATCGTTGCAACAACGCTCGCCAGGGACACAGGTCCTGTCGGAATTCATCGATCGAGGCGACGCGCTCGACCGAGCCGCCGCGCACGCCGCGGTTTCGCAGAGCGTAGGCCTGCAGGACCCGGCGATACGCGGCACGCGGCGCCGCCTCGGTTCACCACAGACGTCAGCTCACCGCCTTCTCGAGTTGCCCAACGATCTGAGCAGGCCGCATCGCGCGGCACTTCGCCGAGGGAGCGTGTCACATCGAGTGGCGCTAGCCGCAGTACTGCACGCGCTGAATGAGCGCGACCGAACGGCGTGGCCGAGCTCGACAGCGCGGCCGACATGGCCGGCTCCCTCAGCCGGCCGGCCGGCGAGCCATCCGGCCCGCCCGAGCGCGCTTAGCGCGGGCGTGAGCGCGAATGCGCACGAAGCATGCCCACCAGCCGCGCGGGCGCCTCGGCAGACAGCCCATCGGGGTGTCGATCCCCATAAGCCGAACTGCCGCGTCGGGATGGTCCGAGCGGTGCGCCGGGACGCTGCAGCGCTACTCGCTGGTGGCGCGCTTGACCCCCGCCGCCCGTGACGGCGCCTCGATGCTGGCGCTCAACCGCGCTGGCGCCTCTCGGTTTAACTGCTGGCCTGCGACTGCGCCCGCAACTGACGGGCCCGCGCCAGCACCTTGTTCTCGATCTCGCCGACGGTCATCGGACTGACCGGCGCATCGATCCACTGCCCGTCCTGCATCACCTCGCGGTAGATGGCCACGCGGATCCCGTCGCTGGTCAACTCGCGACCCAGAATGTAGGCGGTGGCTTTGAAACGCTCGTTGGTGACCGACGGCGGCGAGTACCAATCGGTGATGATGACGCCGCCGAACGGATCGGCCGAGGCCAACGGCATGAAACTGAGTGTATCAAGGGCGCCCCGCCACAGATAGGCGTTGACACCAAGCCCGCTGCCGGCACCGCCGGGGCCGGTCTCGTTCTTCGGTTGGTGGTTGACGCCGAACTGGAACGTGTTATCGCCGCCGGTCAGGCTGCCCATCTCGTTCATGTCCTGGCCGGCCTCACCCGAATAGTCGGGCGAATCGGGGCCCTGATAGTTCGCGCGGGTCTGCCCGCAGGCCGCAAGACCGACGGACAACAGGCCAAGAAGAGCCCAACGACGGGAAGTAGGCATAGCGGTGATCTTTCCGTTGAATCGCGGCAGCTCAGTCGTTTGCCGCGGCTTTTTTAGCGTGACGCCGCGGTACAGCCAAGTGTGATGTCAATAACCGGTAACCCGACGTGGTCCAGCGTGCCAGTCGGCGGGACAGGGCGGAATCCCGCCGCGCCGCGTGGCGCTGGCCGCGGCGCTCAGCGATCCTCGTGCGACACCGTCCGGCTCGAACGGAACGCGTCGGCCCCCGTCATCCGCCCGACCGCCAGGGCAGAGGCAGCCCGAATCGAGCCTGGGCGCCGTTGGCGTTCCGGCTTCCGCTCCCGCCGCGGGTCCAGCCAGTCGCGCACGGCCAGAACGGCCTGTCACACGCGGCCGGAACGATATCGATGGCGGCGACGTGGACCAGGAGACGACACGCCCGACGGACCTGGCGCTCGATTGCGCCGAACAACCAGAGGCTCGTGCGGTCCGCCCCACGACCTGGCCGCAGCCATTCAGACGCAGCGCGTCGCCGATCACACTGACGCCTTCGACCATCGGCTGCCGTAGCTGGCCGAAAGAGCCATGCCGTCTGCCCCGCAAGCCGCCTGGTGACATGGCGACGTCTGGCACAAAGTTTCGGCACAAAGAGCGGACGGAGCGCGCATGAATGCTCCGTTCTATTCTCAGGAGGTGTCGCGGTCAGTCCGCGGCACCGGCCGCCTGCACCAGATCCGCCTCGGCATCGGCATTGATATCTTCCAGCGAGCGCTGCGCGGTTTCCGGGATCACCACCATGGTGCAGATCGCGCCAAGCACTGATACGGCGGCAAGCAACGCGATGACGCCAGTCTCGCCTAGAGCACCGAAGAACAAGGGGAACAAGAAGGCGCTGATGGAGGCGCCGATGCGCCCGCCAACCACTGTGACCGACTGGCCGATCGTGCGGATGCGCGTCGGGGCCAGTTCGACGCCGAGGATCCCGGCGCCAGAAACCGTCGAAGGACCAGCAGTGATGAATATGCTGTAGAGCCCGAACAAGATCATGCCGAACGCCGGCGCGGACATCACCTGGTTGCGCTGCCAGGCGAACAGGCCAAGCATGATCGCCGCGCCGATGAAGCCGATTACCTGCAACTGCTTGCGGCCGATTTTGTCGATCAGCGCGACGCCGATCAGTGCGCCGGGAATCACGAATCCAAACGACGTGATCAGCGAGAACGTTGTGGGCGCCAGACCAAGACCCTTGGCGATCAGCGACGGCCCGAACAGGATGCCGGAATAGACGACGATGTCGAATAGCAACCAGAGCAGCGCGGCGCCGAAGATCGGGCCAGCATGCTTGGCGAATAC
>JASHVB010000557.1 GCA_030039695.1 Acetobacteraceae bacterium | reverse complement strand
ATCGGGCCATTCTACAAGTGCCAACGATAATGAGGCGCTCGCTGTCGCTGCATAAGCGATAAGCGCGGTTCGGGGGGCACCGGGCAACAGAAGCCCCCCAATTTCGGCCTTATCCTCCGACCTCCACCAGTCGCGGAATGTGGCTGCTGCAGTTGGTGTCCCACGCCTCGATGTCGATAAGGAGCACGCGCTCTACCCGCGCCGGGTAGGCGGGATCGCGCACCGCGGCAAGCAATTCCGGATCGTCGTCCACCACCTTCCCGCGGCCCCAGATTTTCAGCCGCGTGCGGGCGTCATAGTCAATCAGCAGCAGCAGGACCCGGTCGTTTTCCGCCAGGTTGCCGACGGTAATGTATTGCCGGTTGCCGGAGTAATCCGCGAAGGCCAGCCGGCGCGGTCCCAGCACTTTGATGAAGCCACGCGGCCCGCCGCGGTGCTGCAGGTGAGGCCATCCCTGCAGGTTCGATGTGCCAATGATCACGCTATTGGCGCGGGCCACGCGGGCCTGCAGTTCTTCGGGCAGCGAGTCACGCTCTGGCGGACGTTCCGCCATGCGCTCGCTCTGCGCACGCGAGCCGTGGCGTTCCTGCGCCGCGCGAACCGAAGCGGTGTAGGCGAGACGGGTGAAGGCGCGGGTCATGCGGAGCTCTCCTCGGGATGCGCCGCCCCAGATGGGCTTGTCCGCCCCCCGACGGTAACGATCTTTCGTCACGCGTCCTGTGAATGTGGTTCACATCATGTCCGCCCGATTACCTCCGCTCCCCGCGCTCCGCGTGTTCGAATCCGCTGCCCGTCACGGCAATTTCAGCCGAGCCGCGGACGAGCTGCACCTGACCCACGGCGCCATCAGCCATCAGATAAAATTGCTGGAGCGCTCGCTTGGCACCGTCCTGTTCCGACGCGGCCGGCGCGGCGTCAGCCTGACGTCACAGGGCGCAGCCTTTGCGGCCGTGGTTCACGATGCGCTGGACCGGATCGCCCGCGGCGTCGCGGCGCTGCGCGGCCCGCGCGCACTCACCGTCAGCGTGCTGCCGGCCTTCGCCATGCACTGGTTGATCCCGCGGCTGGCCGATTTCCAGGCGCGCCATCCCGACATCGACGTCAACATCCGCGCCAACCAGCAACTGGTGGATTTCACGCAGGATGACGTGGACCTGGCGGTACGCTACGGCCCGGGCACCTGGCCCGGACTGTCCGCCACGAAGCTGCTGTCAGAGCAGGTCTTCGCCGTGGGCAGCCCGCAGTTCGCCGGTGGGCGGTTGCCGCGCAACCTGACAGAGCTGGCAGCGGCGGCACTGCTGCACAGTCCGACAGAGCCATGGGAGCCGTGGTTCCGCGCCCTGGGCGCCAACCCGCCGGCCCGCCGGCGCGGGCCGAGCTTCAGCGAGACCGGCCTGGTGCTGCGTGCCGCGATCGACGGCCTGGGCGTCGCCCTCGCGCGTTCGGTGCTGGTGCAGCCGGATCTCGACTCGGGACGGCTGGTTCGCCTGCTGCCGCACCGCGTCCCCGCTGCCTTCGCCTACTACCTCGTGCGTCCTGAAAACGCCGAGATCAGTCCGAACCTGGCCGTACTATGTGAGTGGCTGCAGGCGCAGGCGGCCTCACAAGCTGACTTGCCAGATCGCGATCCAGCAACGCAGCCAGTTCCGCCTCATGCTCGTAATCGGGCATCAGGCGACGCAGCAACGCGTCCCGCCGCACGGCGGGGTGAAAGTAGATCTCGCTGATCCCGTCCGGCAGGACCTCGATCAGCCGGCGCAGGCGATCGGTGGTCATGTGGCCGCTCCAGGCCAATCCGAAACAATGGTCGTTCATCGCCACTCCCGCCGCCTGCGCCTGCCGCCGCAGCAGCGAGGTCCAGCGATAGAGCGCCCACGCGGCCGGTCCGACGCGCGTGCCGCAGCGGCGAAGTACGTCCGGCGGCTCGGCGGGAATGCGGATAGCCGGCAGGCCGAAATCGCGGCCAATGTCGAGGATCAATCGGCCGACGATCGGGTGCAGATGCATATGCTTGTGCGCGTTCGCGTGATCCAGCGTGAGACCGGTCGCGGCGAACGCGGCGAACTGCGCGCGGATCTCGGCGGCAAGCTGGCGTCGAATGGCTGGGAGAAAGGCGTAGCGAACGCCAAGTCGGAACTGATCCGACGGGAAATGCCCCTCGGCGCCCACCAGGCCGCCAATGTCCACCGGCGCCAGCACAGCCGGGCCTTCAATCACCACAAGGTGCAGACCGACGCGCAGATTCGGCAATGCCCTGGCGCGCCGCACCGCGTCAGCGGCGGCTGGGGCCGCCACCATCAGGCTCGCGGCCTCAAGCATCCCATCGCGATGTGCTCGCTCTACCGCTTCGTTGACGGCTTCCGACAGGCCGAAGTCGTCCGCCGAAATGATGACGCGCCGCATATTCGCCGCCGATCAGGCCGCGAACGTCAGGCCCTGATAGACGGTTTGCAGTGGAAGAGTGCCGCCGAGGTCCGGCACGGCAATCTCGAGGCACGGATAACGGACCCGGTTCCCAGTCTGCAGCCGCATACCCGGCATCGCCATGTGAGCCACGCCGGCGAGCAGCCGCGGCAGCGTCATCCAAGGATTCCCAGTGATGCGCCGATGCGCGACGCTGCCCCCGGTCGCGGGAATGACACATTGCCCGTCGAATTCGCGCTTGCCTTCCTGCGCGTCCTCCCGGAAGAGGCAGGTGTCTGTCGTCCTCGGCCAGTCCCGAACGGTGCCCATGGCGGCGAACATAACGCAGGCACTCGGCGGGGGTCGAATCATGGCGCTGTCCGCAACCGCACGCGGCTTCCCTTGCACCCGCGTCGCCGAGCAATAATATTGCGCATCCTCTCGAGCTCAATTGCCACCGCCATCAGGGAAACGCCGTAAACCGCGCATGAGCACGACCAGCGCCGAAACGCCGCCTCCGGCCTTGGACGCGATCGACCGCAAGATCCTGGCCGAGCTGCAGAACGACGGACGCATCACCAACGTCGAGCTGGC
>JASHVB010000556.1 GCA_030039695.1 Acetobacteraceae bacterium | reverse complement strand
TCATGGACGAACTGGCTGAACGCGGGGGCGTCGATCCGCTGGAATATCGTTTGTCGATGCTGTCGGACGCGCGTGCACGGCACGTGCTGCAGAACGTGGCCGATCGTTGCGGCTGGGCGTCGCGCGGATCGGCGGGCACCGGGCGCGGCCTCGGCCTTGGCTGGGCTCGCTACAAGAACAAGGCGGCATACGCCGCGGTCGCGCTGGAAGTCGAGGTGGAGCAAGAAGTCCGCGTCAAACGGGCCTGGTGCTGCGCTGATGCGGGACTCGTGATCAACCCGGACGGAGCGAAGAATCAGCTGGACGGCGGCATCGTACAAGCGATCAGCATGACCCTGAAGGAACAAGTAAAGGTCGACCAAACCGGTGTCACATCGCTGGACTGGGACAGCTATCCGATCCTGAAATTCTCCGAAGTCCCGGAGATCAGCACGGAGCTGGTGCATGCGCCTGATCTGCCTACGCTCGGCATGGGCGAGTGCACGTTCGGTCCAACGGCTGCGGCGCTCGGCAATGCGGTTGCGCATGCGCTGGGCACGCGGATTCGCGACATGCCGTTGACGCGGGAACGGATCGCAGCAGCGTTGCTGCGTGGGTAGCGAGACGCAGCGTCCGCCCGTCATTGCGAGGGCCAGGGTCGGCGCAGCTGGGAGTGAGGCGAGGCCAGGCGTGGTCGGCGTCAAGGTTCGCGCCGTCCCGGCGCAAATGAACGCGGGCGCCCACCGGCTGCCGGACCCGGGCATCGATGCCAACAGCGATGTGGTACTGGGAGTCGAACGGCGGGGCGAACCTGAGCAGTGTCGCCGTCGCGCCAGAGACGGGCACGATCCGATGGCACGATTGCTGCGCGCCAGACGGGATGAGGCCCGGCTCGTCTGCATCGCCGATGTTCGATCCGCACGCGAGTTCGAAGACCTGTCAGCTCCGTACAGGCTCGGTCAACGCTCGACACAGACGCAGAGTTAAACCGCAGGTCATGAAATCCGTGGTACAACAAGTGGCGCGATAACCCGCAGCACCTCGTGGCTTAGTTACCGTGGTTGGCGCTCAGTACGCAGATTTGTCCAATATTCGAGGCGTTTGGCGATTTCTCGTTCGAAGCCGCGGTCGGCGGGGCAGTAGAACTGCGGGCGTGGCATGCCGTCGGGAAAGTAGTTTTGTCCTGAGAACGAATCCTGCGCCTCGTGGTCGTACTGATACCCCGCACCGTACCCAAGCTGCTCCATCAGCTTGGTCGGCGCATTGACGATATGCGCTGGCGGCATCAGCGATCCGGAGGCCTTGGCCGCCGCGCGCGCGGCACCGAGCGCGGTGTAGAGCGCATTCGATTTCGGTGCGGTGCCGAGATAGACTACGACCTGCGCCAGTGCCAGCTCGCCTTCCGGCGAGCCGAGCCGTTCGTAAGTTTCCCACCCGGCGAGCGCCTGCGTCAACGCGTTCGGATCGGCCATACCTATGTCTTCCGTGGCGAAGCGGGTAAGGCGGCGAGCGATGTAGCGTGGGTCCTCGCCGGCGTTCAGCATGCGTGCGAACCAGTACAAGGCCGCGTCAGGATCTGACCCGCGCAGCGACTTATGCAGCGCGGAAATCAGGTTGTAGTGCTCTTCGCGGTCCTTGTCGTAGAGCGCGGCACGCTTCGCGATCAGGCTGGACAGCGCCGCGGCGTTCATCGGCGGCGTATCCGACGGCAAGGCGGCGATCTGTTCCGCTATGTTGAGGACGTAGCGCCCGTCGCCGTCGGCCATGGCGCGTAGCGCCGCGCGAGCCGCCGGATCGAGCGGCAGGACGCGGCCGAGCTCGGTCTCAGCGCGGGCCAGCAGCAGCCCCAGCGCGGTGTCGTCGAGCCGGCGCAACACCAGCACCTGGCAACGCGAGAGCAGCGCGCCGTTCAGCTCGAAGGAGGGGTTCTCCGTGGTCGCGCCGATCAATGTGATGGTCCCGTCTTCTACCACCGACAGGAAGCCATCCTGCTGGGCGCGATTGAACCGGTGGATTTCGTCGACGAACAACAGCGTGCTGTCGCCGGTGCGGCGGCGGCGGGCTGCTTCCTCGAACACGCGCTTGAGGTCGGCTACGCCCGAGAACACCGCTGAGATCTGCACGAAATGCAAACCAGCGCGAGCGGCAAGCAAGCGCGCGATCGTAGTTTTGCCCACTCCGGGCGGTCCCCAGAGGATCAGCGAGGTGAGTGAACCGCGCGACAGCATGCGGCCGAGCGTTCCGTCGGAGCCGACGAGATGGTCCTGGCCGACGACCTCGTCGAGCGAGCGGGGGCGCAAGCGGTCGGCGAGCGGACGCGCGGCCGACGGCGCGGCGATGGGTTCCGCAGAGGTGGCGGGACCGAAGAGATCGGCAGGTGGGGCGGGTTTGGGAGGCACGGGAGGAAGATTAAATCGGGCGAGTACAGAAGCGAATAGCTTGATCGAGGTGACGCACAAGTTGGTCGGCCTCTTGTCCCGTTCAAGCACTGAGGGCGCGGGAGCACCGTCCGAGCGGTGAGGTGCAGGGAAATTCTGGGAGTCTGGCGCGAGCCGAGAAGTATGCCCGGGCAGCCAGTTCAGATCATTATTCAACGGAAAGTACCGTGTCGCGTGTGTCACGTCGCGCAATGAGCTTCAAGCCGGCAGGAGTTCCGACCAACGTGCCGCCTTGTCGCTGTCATCGCTCGCTGTCCTTGCCACGTCGCTGAGCGGAAGAACCGCGTCGGCGGGCACGCTGGTCACTGTCGATTTCCCCGTCGTGATTACGCCGAGCTTCTGCCGTGCGGGCTTCAGGCAGTGCAACAATGGCGACTATGTCACTGGCGGCTTCGGAAACATTCTGGCGGTCACCGCGAGCGCCACCCTCGCGGGTTAAGAGATGCGGACGATCCGCCGGCAGTGCCCGCATCACCGACAGCACATCGTCATGCTTGCGGGCGCATGGGGCTGGTCCGATGACGCTCACGTCGCCGAGAATTCCAGCGACATGCTGTCATTGCCTACGCCAGCAATTTCGATCGCCTTGGCAACGGCTGTCGGCTGGATTTGCTGCTAGCGGGTCCGGTGACCAGTGCCGACCTGTGCATGATGAATGCCAGCCAGGTTGGCCTGAGCGCAGTGTCCGAATCTGGCGGCGCGGCAAGATTTGGTGTTGCTCCGGCCCGCCTCGCGATGCGCCGGCGGCGGCAGTTCCGGTGACCCGCTGGCCGCGACGTCGGCTACCCCGCCACTAGCGGTAGCCCTTCTTGCGCGCGTACTTCGTTAATGATCTGCCGCACGCGCTCGCGATACGGGCGGTACTGCACGCCAAACTCCGACACCAGCCGCGTGTTGTCGATCAGGTAATTGCCTGATGCAGCCTTTCCGCCGGTCGGCTTGTCGAAACTGATTTGCGCGCGGGGTAGGAACTCGAGCACCATCTTCGCGATGTCGCCGAGGCTAATGGCGTGGCCGCCGGAATTGTAGATCTGGTGCTTTGGCTTGTCGGACAGCAGCACGCGCACGAACACCTCGGCGATGTCATCAACGTGGATCGGGCATCGCATCGCGTCGGCGAACGGAAAGGTAATCGGCTTGTCACGTGCCGGTTGCGTGATAAGGTTCACGTGGTCAACTGAGCCGCGTACCTTGTCGGGCCCCGTCACGTTCGCCGGGCGGATGCCGGTGATTACCATGCCGTGCTTGGCGACGTAGTCCTGCGCCTGGAACTCGTTGAAGCTCTTGTGCACGCCGTACTGTGCGGTGGCGTAGCGGTAGTCGTCCTCGGTCGCCGCACGATCGCCGAAATGCGACTGCTGGCCGCTCACCGCAAGCGAGCTGGCATAAACCGTGTGCTTGATGCCGAGGACGCGCGCGGCTTCGAAGACGTTGTCCATACCGATGATGTTGAGCTTGGTGGCGAGATGTGGCGCGAGTTCCGCACCGAGATTGTAGGAGAGATTGATGACGCGGTCGGCTCCCGACGCGCGCATGCGAGAGATTACGTCATCGAATTGTGTGACGTCGCCACGAACCAGCGTCACCCTGTCGCCGAGCGCGCTGAAGTCGGCAGTGTGCGGGTTAATGTCCATGCACAGCACGCGTTCGTCGCGCGCAACCAGAAGCGGAATCACGCGGGTGCCGATGAAGCCGGTGCCGCCAATGACGAAGATGGACATGTGTTTCCCCCTTGTGGATGTAGCGTATGGTGCAGTTTTCCCGCTGTGCGGCAGAGCTCGCTAAGCGGAGCGACGCGGGTGAGGATGCTGCGTGCAGCAAAAATGCCTGTTGCGGCAGCCTCAACCTCGGCGTCGCGCCCCTCGCGTTGAACCGGTTCGCGGCTCAAACCCGTGCGCAGTGCGGACGACGATTCCACTATCCCTTGTCAACCTCCGCCAGCACCGCGTTCTCGGTCAGAATCTGCGGCAGCACCTGCGGCTTTCCATCGTGCGGTGGGTAATAGACATAGAGCGGCACGCCATCGCGACCGTTGGAGCGCAGATACTCCGAAATCGCCGGGTCCTGCTGGGTCCAGTCGCCTTTCAGATACGCAACCTGATGGGCAGCGAACGCCTGCTGCACAGCGGTTGTGGCAATCGCCACACGCTCATTCAGCAGGCACGTGACGCACCACGCGGCGGTCATATTCACGAACACCGGGCGGCCCTCGCGGCGCAGCGCAGCCAGCCGCGCCGGCGTGAACGCCTGGGCGTTCTCGGTGGCATTCGCCACCGCACGCGTTCCCGGCGCCACCGCGATACCGCTTAGCACCGCCAGTGCTGTCAACAGCGCCGCGGCTGCGACCGACTGACCGAAGCGGCGGTTGCGTGCCGGTGCGTGCTGGCTGATGCCGATCACCCAGCCTGCGAAGCCGAGCAATACGAAGCCCGCAGCGGTACCAAGCACGCCTTCGGAGCCGGCCTCCTGGCTGACCACCCACAGCAGCCACGCGGCGGCGCCGTACATCGGAAAGGCCAGAGCCTGCTTCAGAACGTCCATCCAGCGGCCGGGCTTCGGCGCGATCCGCGCCAGCCCCGGCACGGCTGCAAGCACGACATAAGGCGTGGCCAGCCCGAGGCCCATCACCAGGAACACCAGCATCGTCACCGCTGGCGGCGCGGCGAGGCCAGCGGCGACCGCCACGCCCATGAACGGTGCGGTGCAGGGCGTTGCCACGAGCACGGCGAGCAGGCCGGTGAAAAAGCTGCCGGCGTGGCCCTCACGCGAGGCGAGGCCGCTGCCGGCACCGGCCAGCGCCGAGCCAACCTGAAATACGCCCGACAAGTTCAGCCCGACCGCAAACAGCAGCCACGCCATCGCGGCGACGAAGGCCGGCGAGGCGAACTGGAATCCCCAGCCTGCCGCCGCACCTGCCGAGCGTGCGGCCAGCAACGCGCCACCCAGCGCTGCGAAGGCGCCCAGCACGCCGAGGCTGTAGGAGAGCGCGTGGGCGTGGACGCGGCCGCGTGCGGCGCCTTTGGCCAGGGCCACCGCCTTCATCGCCAGCACGGGGAAGACGCAGGGCATCAGGTTCAGGATCAGCCCGCTGAGAAACGCGAATACCAGGACTTGCTCCAGCGGCGGCATGCCGGACACGGTGAGCGGTCCGGGCGCGGCGTTGATCGCGGCGTTGGTTTGCAAGCCGGCGCGGTCGCGGACGCTGATGATGCCAGGGAGGGCGCTCGTCGCCTTGAAGCCCTTGGCCAGGTCCAACGCCAGGGTGAAGCCGCCGTCGCGCACGGACAGGCGTTGCGGTGCGTCGTCCTGAATCTCGCCCGAGCGTTGCGGCATGAACCAGGCCGCCGCGACGGTGGCCGGACTGAGTTCCGGTCCCTGGACGGACAAAGTCCCGTCCGGCGCGACGCGCGTGGTCCATGGCGAGGAACGTGGCATGGCGCGGTCATGTGCGGCGAACAGTGGTGCCTGGGGCGAGGGGGTGACGGTGCCGAATGGCAGATCAAGGCGGAATTCGCCTTGCTCCGGCACGCAAATCTGCCTGCAGACCAGCCAAGTTGCGTGGGCTTGGATGGTCAGCGGCCCGTTCGTTGCGGGCGGCGTTATCGTCACCGGCAGCAGCACGTTGCCGGTGTAGGCATAGGTCATCACCGGCCCCTCGGAGATGCGCTGCGGCGTCGGCCAGGCAATCGGGCCGGCGGTAACGCCTGGTGACAGGCTGAGCGTCAGGTTCGGCGGCTGGCCCGCATCACCCGGATTCTTCCAGTAGGTGTGCCAGCCCGGCTGCAATTGAAAATAGAGGCCGATACGGAACGGCTGGCCAGGGGATACGGCATCTGTCGCCGAGACCAGAGTTACCGCGTCATGGCGGCTGGCCACAGCGGCGCTTTCCATCGCGCCGGATGGGGTGGCGGCGAGGATCCCGAGCAGCAGAGTCAACAGGAAACGGGGCATTGTGGCGACATGGGTCTCACATGGGCGGGAGGCATATGGGGCAGGGGCGACGAAACGGCCAGGGCGTGATGACGTCAATGGGTGGCCTGGTTCATCCTGCCGCCAGCGTCCGCATAGCCTCGATCTGCTGGAACACCCGCAGCAGCCATCGCACCGCCATCCCGCGCTCGCTCGTTAGTTCCGGATCCCGCGCCAGCAGCACCGTCGCATCGCGGCTCGCCATATGCAGCAGTCCCTCATGTGCCACCGGATCAGCTAACCGAAACCCCGGAGCGCCCGCCTGCCGCGTCCCCAGCACGTCGCCGCCGCCGCGCAGCCGGAAATCCTCGTCTGCGATCAGGAACCCGTCCTCTGTATCGCGCAACAAGATAAGCCGCCGCCGCCCCGTCTCGTTCACGTGATCCTCATGCAGTAATAGGCAGAATGACGCTGTTGCACCGCGTCCCACCCGACCGCGCAACTGGTGCAACTGGGCGAGCCCGAAGCGCTCCGCGTGTTCTATCACCATAACTGAGGCTAGCGGCACGTCGACCCCGACCTCCACTACCGTCGTTGCCACCAGCACGCGCGTCCGCCCCGCCGCGAAATCCGCTAGCGCCTGCTCGCGCAGTTCGTTGCTCTGCCGTCCATGCACCAGCCCCACCGCTGCGCCGAACCGAGCTGCCAGCGCAGCGAACCGCTCCTCCGCCGCGGCCAGGTCGAGTGCCTCGCTATCCGCCACCAGCGGGCACACCCAATAGACCTGCGCGCCGCGTTCGATCTGTCGCGCGATGCCGTCCAGCACGACCGGCAGTGTCGCCAGTGAGTGCAGCGTTGTCCGGATCGGCACTCGCCCGGCTGGCTTCTCTGTTAGGCGGGAAATGTCCATCTCGCCCCACTGAGTCAGCAGCAGAGTGCGCGGAATGGGCGTGGCGGTCATCACCAGTACGTCGGTCATTTCGCCCTTGCCGCCCATCAGCAGCCGCTGATCCACGCCGAAGCGGTGTTGCTCGTCGATCACCGCAACTGCGAGGTCGCGGTAGACGACGTTCTCCTGAAACAAGGCATGCGTGCCGACAACCATCTTGACGGACCCGTCAGCCAGCTCGCGCAGCAGCTTCGAGCGCGCGCGGCCTTTCACGGACCCGGTCAGCAGCGCTACGGGCGCGGGCGACAGGCGCGAAATCGTGCGATGGTGCTGCCGCGCCAGCACCTCGGTTGGCGCCATTAGCGCCGCCTGCGCGTCGGCCTCCACCGCGCGCAGCATCGCCAGCAGTGCGACCAGTGTCTTGCCGGAGCCGACATCGCCCTGCAGCAGCCGCAGCATGCGTCGCGGCGAGCCAAGGTCGGCGTCTATCTCCGCCAACGCCTGAACCTGCGAACGCGTGGGCACAATGCCGAAGCGTTGCAGCGCGCGCGCCCGCAGGGATCCGTCGCCGGCCAGGGCGCGTCCAGCACGCCGGCGCACGCGGCCGCGGACCACACCCAGCGCCACTTGGCCCGCGAGCAACTCGTCATAGGCCAGCCGGGTGCGGGGCGGCGCGTCCAAATCCGGCTCTCCACTCCTGGGCATGTCTGCTGGGCTCTGGACCGCGCGCAATGCCTCCGCGAAGCCAGGCCATTTCTCGCGCCGCAGCAGCGCGGCGTCGTGCCATTCAGGGAAGTTCGGGATGCGGGTCAGCGCCTGCGTCATCGCCCGTGTGACCTGGCGCGGCCAAAGGCCGGCGGTCATTGGCCAGACCGGCTCGATCGCTGGCAGCCGGTCGGCCTGCGTGTTCGGCAGGACGTAGTCCGGGTGCGGCATTGTGATGCGGCCGTTGAACGATTCGAGCTTGCCGGACACCAGCAGCTTCATGCCGGTCGGCATCTCGCGCGCACGGGTGAACCGAAAAAACACTAGCTCGGCGAAGCCGGTCGCGTCCTTCACCACAATGCGCCAGGGCTGACGCGGATTCGCCGGCTCGTCGAAGCGCACCACCTCCACTTCCAGTGTCGCAATCGCACCGGGACGGGCGGCGGCGATGGTGGGGCGCGGTCGCCGGTCGACATAGGACTCAGGCAGGTGGAATAAGAGGTCGATGATGCGCTCGCCCCCGGCGACCTTGGCGATCAGCGCAGCAACAGTCGGGCCGACGCCCAGCAGCGTGGTCAGCGGTGCAAACAGCGGAGCGAGCGAGTCGGGTTGCATGGCGCGATGCCGCACGTTGTCCATCACGCGGGCGGGAGGGGTCAAACGCCGCACATTCGGACGGCTGTACTTGCGTTCTGGCACGCCGTGGCCCACACTGGCGATATTGTGGCAACAACATGAAAGGAGGTGATCCAGTGTCTCATTGCTCCGTGGCTTCTATCGCCCTGACCTGGATCGCCGGCGCAAGCGCGACGGCGTAGTTCGTCCGGTCCGGCGACGGATCGTCACAGACCAATGCGAAGGCCCCGGTGGCAACGCCGGGGCCTTCTCTACGTCCCCGCTGATACTCTCCGGATTGTGACCCATACTAACCGACGCGTATACGAAACACATTGCTGCAATGTCAGAACATGCGTGACATATGTCAGCGCAATGCTTTCGGTACCGGCAAGCAGGGGATCGAATCCATAACCGGACGGGTCGTATCACAGCTCGTGCTTGTGTTGTGCGTCTTCAGCCTCGCTGCCGGCGTCGTTGTACCCGCCGGACCGCCGCCGCGGCGACACCCGGGCTGGGCGCCGGACCACTATAACGGCTAGCGCTGGAGTCCTGGCCGCTCGGCGTGACGTCGGCGAACGCAAAATTAAGACACCGTCATGACCGGCGGCACCCCGTAACAGGAGTGCACACCGATGTCCGTCACAAGCCTGGGTGCGCAACATAGCGAGTCGATGCCCGTATGTGCCCCGCGTAACGCACCTACCCTGGCGGCACGCAAAGGCACTTCGAACCGGTAAAACTCTATTACCCATGGATCCTGCCCCGCTTGCGGTTCTCGGATTGGCTCACGGCGCCACTCGAGGAAAAGATCCTGCTCCGGAGCCTGCTGGTGGCGTCACAGCGCCGCCGGCGCTGCCCGACGCGATTGTTGCATCTCCTTGACACTGTGGCGGTTGCCTCGACCCATTTGTGGATCTACGGCGTCGCCTGGGGCGTCGCCATGTTCTGCTTAGGTGCCATGCTCTTGGCGATCCGCCTTTGGCGCGACGCGCCGACGACCTGCCGACTCATCCACATGCTATTCAAAGCGCGCGGACTGGTACTGCGTCCGCTGTTTGCCTGATTGTGCGCACAATGACGGGTAAGCGGCGGGTTTGGCGGCGCCGGGAACCGCAGTTATAACGCCGTATCCGATGAACGAGCTCATTCCAACTCGCTGTAGCTGGGCTGAATCCGCCGATGCGGTAATGCTCGCCTATCACGATGCCGAGTGGGGCGTGCCGCATCATGACGACACGGCACTGTTTGAGTTGCTGACACTGGAAGGCGCGCAGGCCGGCCTGTCCTGGCGCACCATCCTGGCACGGCGGGACGCGTACCGCGACGCGTTCCACGGCTTCGACATCCCCCGCGTGGCGCGCATGCGCGATGCGGCACTGGAGAAGCTGCTTGTGAATTCAGGCATTATCCGAAACCGGCAGAAGATATTGTCGGTACGGACGAACGCGCAGGCCGCGCTGCGTGCCGCCGAAGCTCATGGCAGTCTGGACGCCTACCTCTGGTCCTTCGTGGACGGCGAACCGATCGTAAACCGCTGGACACAATCCAGCCAGGTGCCCGCCACCACTCCGGTGTCCGACCGGATGAGCAAGCAGCTTCGTCGGGACGGGTTCGGATTTGTCGGCTCGACCATCTGCTATGCCTTCATGCAGGCCACCGGTATGGTGAACGATCACCTGACCACCTGTTTCCGCTATCAGGCGCAATGAGGAGTTCGCATATGCACAACACCGAAGAGATCTGGCGCTTGGTGGATGCCAAGCGAGATGGGTTCATTGACCTTTCCGACCGTGTCTGGGGCATGCCCGAACTATGCTACGGCGAGTTCCGTTCCTGCGCGGAACATACAGCGATGCTGGAGCAGGAAGGGTTCCGGGTAACCAGGAATGTTGCAGGCATTCCGACCGCGGTGGTGGGCGAGGCGGGAGAGGGCGGTCCGGTGATTGCCATCCTCGGCGAATACGACGCGCTGCCTGGGTTGTCGCAGGAAGCCGGGGTCGCGGAGCCAAAGCCGATTCCGGGCAATGGTTATGGCCATGGCTGCGGTCACAATCTGCTCGGGTCGGCGTCGATGCTGGCGGCCGCAGCGGTGAAGGACTACCTGGCGGCCAACGGCATCAAGGGCCGCGTGCGTTATTACGGCTGCCCAGCTGAGGAAGGCGGCGCGGCCAAGGGCTTCATGGCGCGCGCGGGCGTGTTCTCGGACGTCGATATAGCGATCACCTGGCATCCATCGGCATTCTCCGGCGTATATGAGCCGGTGTCGCTGGCGAACACGCGCATCGACTTCGCCTTCACCGGCCGCGCTTCGCACGCCGCCGCGGCGCCGCATCTCGGACGCAGCGCACTGGATGCGGTAGAGCTTATGAATGTCGGCGTGAATTACATGCGCGAGCACATGCCTTCCGATGCACGCGTGCACTACGCTTTGCTCGACGCTGGTGGCATCGCCCCGAACGTGGTGCAGGCGAATGCGAAAGTGCGCTATCTGATTCGGGCGCGCAACCTACCGGAACTGAATCGCCTCATCGAAAGGGTGAAGAAGATCGCTGAGGGCGCCGCGCTGATGACCGAAACTAAGGTGAATATGCAGGTGGTCAGTGCCGTTTCCAATTTGCTTGGCAACACACCGCTGGAGAACGCGATGCACGACAATCTGCAGCGCCTCGGTCCACCACCATTCGACGAGGCGGATCGTGCCTTCGCGCGCAAGATCCAGGGGACGCTGACCGAAGAGGATATCGAAAGCTCATTCCGCCGTGCTGGCATGCCGATGAAGGATGTGCCGCTATGCGACGAGATCGTGCCACTGGACGCGAAGAGCGCGCCGATGATGGGTTCGACCGATGTGGGCGACGTTAGCTGGGTGGTGCCGACAGTGCAGGCTCGCGGTGCGACGTATGCGATCGGCACGCCGGGCCATTCGTGGCAATTGACAGCGCAGGGAAAGATGCCAGCTGCGCATACGGGACTTGTTCATGTCGCGAAGGTGATGGCGGGCACCGCGGTGGATGCACTGCATGATGAAGTGCTGATCGCGCGTGCCAGGGCGGATCATCAGGCGCGAACGGCGAAGGCACCGTATGTGTGTCCGCTGCCGGCGGATGTCGAACCTCCGATCCGGATGTCGGCGTAAGTTTGTACAACGCCTCCCTTCAAGGAGGCCGCTTGGGGGGAGGGCTCGTTGCGCAGGTAGTGTCGACGCCTCCCTCTACCTCCTCCCGCAAGGGGAGTGGGAAAGGATCTGACGATGCCCGGATCGCCGCACAACCGCGTTCGTTCCACTATCGTCGGTAGCCTGCCGAAACCCACATGGCTTGCCGCACCGGGCGAGCTCTTCCCGCCCTGGCGCCTGGAGGGCGAACGCTTGGCCGAAGGTCAGGAAGATGCCGTGCGCGTTTGGGTCTCAGCACAGGAACATGCAGGACTCGACTGCATCACCGACGGGGAGCAGCGGCGGCGGCATTACATCTGGGGGTTCTTCCAGGGGCTGGAGGGGATCGACACGATGAACCTCGCGCTGCGCGCCCAGCGTGCGCAGCGCTACCACAAGGAGATCGCCGCCGCGCGCCTCGTCGCCGGCCCTGAATATCGCGGCCCGATCTTCGTCGATGCCTTGTGCGCAACGCTGGCGATCACCGACCGTCCGGTGAAAGTGACGCTGCCAGGCCCGATGACCATCGTCGACAGCCTTGTGGACGCGGTCGGCGGTCGTTCCGAAGAAGAACTCGCGATGCGCTTCGCTGAACTGCTGAACCTGGAAGCACGCGCTTTATCCGAGGCAGGTGCCGCCGTGATCCAGTTCGGTGAACCGTGCTTCAACATTTACGTTGACAAAGTAAAGGACTGGGGCATGGCGGCGCTGGAACACGCTGCGCGTGGCGTCACTGCGAAGAAGGCCGTGCATATCTGTTACGGCTACGGTACCCCCGACGTGAAGCGCTGGAAGAACGCCAACACCGACTGGAGCCATTACGAGCACACTCTGCCGCTATTGGCGAAATCCTCGATCGATCAGGTGTCGATCGAGACCGCGGCTAGTGGCGTCGATGTCGGTGTGATCGAAGCGATCCGCGGCAAGGACGTAATGCTCGGTGTTGTCGATGTCGGAAACGAAACGGTGGAGTCTGCGGAGATCGTCGCCGAACGCCTGCGTCGCGCATTACGCTACATAGACCCCGGTCACCTCTACGCCTGCACTGACTGCGGCATGCTGCCGCTGCCGCGCCATGCCGCCGACGGCAAGTTGCGGGCGCTCGCTGCCGGTGCCGCACTAGTGAACGCGGCGCTCTAACTCCTGCAACGGCCAGCTGGCGGACAAGATGGCCATTGACGCCGCAACGGCGCCAGTCTCGGAACGAGAGCGGCGGCACGCGATACGCTCGACCGCACCGCCAGCCTGATCGGCACAACCATCGAGTGGTGCAGCTTCGTCCTCTATACCTCGCACTCTCTCGCCTGATCCTTCGCCTGATCCTTCAACAAGCTGTTCTATCACGTCGGCAACGAGCTGGTCTCACTGCTCCCGGCCTACGTGACGTCCGCGGTATCCACGCATTACATGTTCTATCGCCTGACGGCGATGATGCACCTGCCGCGCACCTACGTTTCGGCCGTCACGGCAGCGGCCGTGGTGCTGATCTCACCGCGCCACTGGCTGTGGTTTGGTCCGACCATAACGGACGCCACCAGGTGTTCGCCATAGCCGCGCTGGTGAACGGCATAGCCGCATTTCCAGCACTGTGAATGCCGCAGTCCAGCAATTTAACGCCCACCGCGATCGCGCCCATGGTTTTCCTCGGTATGCTGCGGGCGCCAATGTATGGCAGGGAAACGCGTTGTTCTGCCAAATGATCGACACTCTTCTGCGCTACAGCGACGTGTTGTGGGTGTGTCAGATCGGCGCGATCATCTTTCGGGCGCCGCTCCCCATCCTGGCGGTGTTGCCGCTCCCTGGGAACGGCAATCCCGATCGTCGCTGACGACGTATATCCTGGCTTCCTGCACCGTCAGCGCCCTGTTCGCTGCGGCGGTGCGGCGGAGAGTTGCCATGCCCGCACGCGCCGCGGCATCGCGGGCCTGATCACCGTCAACACAGCCTGATGCGCATCGTCAGCACTCGCCGTTCGCCCGGAGGAATGAGCATCAGGCCAGGCTTGTCGCGGAACTCGCCATCGAAGTCGGCCGGGCTGGCGGTGCCGTACCACGGCTCAATGCACAGGAAATCGCCGCAACTGTCCGCGCCGGTCATGCGCGACCAGACACCGAGCTGACGGAAACCGTCCCAGCTTACTTCGATCGCCTCCGCCCCAGGCGCGGTAAAGCGCGCAGACCTGCTGGCCAGCCGGTCGAAGATGATCGCATCTGCCGCAAACAATGATGGCGACAGCGTGAGATTCCTCCCGCTGACGGGCGATGGTTGTGATTCCGGCAGCAAGAGACCCTCGGTCAGCCGTCGGATCGGTGCCGGCTCGTCGTCGGAAAACGCCAGGACATGCCCATCCTTGACAGCGCCGTCGGTGAGCGGCCAGACAAAAGCAGGATGCGCGCCCACCGAAGCGGGGAGCACGCCGCGTCCCGTGTTCACTACGGTGAAGGTCTGTTCCAGCGCGTCATCATCGAGCGCTAACGCGACCTCCAGCCGAAATGCATAAGGATAGGCCGCGCGCGTTTCGCCGTCATCGTTTAGCACCAGACGACAGGAGGTCGCGGTGCGTGCATGCCAGGCGAAGCGCCGGTCACGGGCAAAACCGTGCTGGGTCAGGCGGTAGGATTTTCCCTCGTGCACCAGCGTGTCGTTCTTCAGCCGTCCGACGATCGGGAACAGCACCGGCGCATGGCGCGGCCACACGGGGTGCGCCTGCCACAACATCTCGGTCCCCTCGGCGTCGCGCAAAGAGCACAGCTCCGCGCCGTCGGCCTTCACCGCCGCCGACAGGTAACCATTAGACAGCACATGCCGGTCCATCATTTGCTGGCAGCTTAGAGTACTTCCGCGGGGACGGGAATCCGGCGGCCTAATTCGGCTCGCCCAGCTCGGCCCGCACGGCGGCGGCGAGTTCGCGCATGCGGAAAGGCTTGCGCAGGAAGCGACGCTGCACCTGCTGCGCGACGAAATAACCGGAAATCAGGATGATCTTCAGGGCCGGGCGGATTGTCGTCGCCTGGTCGGCTAGTTCGAGGCCCGACATGTCGGGCATGCGGATATCGGTGACGAGTAACTGGACGCGCGGGTCGGCCTCCAGCAGGCGCAGTGCCGTTGCCCCGCCATCGGCCTGCAGAACGCGGTAGCCGAAGTCCTCCAGGAATTCGGCCACAATGATCCGCACCGCCTCCTCGTCGTCCACGACGATGATGGTGGCGGGAGCCCCCTGTGCGTCTCCATCAACCGTGGATACGCTATCCGACGTGCGGGACACGCTATCTCCGCGGCTAATGGACGTTTCTCTCTCCACACGAGTACCGGTCGCGCCGCTGCTTTGCCCGGTCCGTTTCGACTGGCGGCTCCATAGCACCGGATCGAGTGCGGGACAGCGACAGATCATAGTCGGACCATGGACCGACGCAGTCACGATTGTGCGACCGGGCATCGGATCCGTCTCGTGGCGTGTGTCGGGGTCTCTCGGTGCGAGATCGTGGCACGGGCAACCGAAATTATCTCCTTTGCTAAAGATCAAACTAGAGCGGAAACAACGGGGCTACACGATTGGCACTGCGCGAACGAGGCGGTAGAGCTTCATCGGGGAGCATCTGGGGGCGGGGAGCGTCTGGGGGCGCCGCAAACGCACGAACTCGCCGAGACGGAGAGGGCAGAGAGCATGGGACCGCTGGCACGCTTTAAGGTGATCGATCTGACGCGCGTGCGCGCGGGACCGACTGCGGTGCGACAGCTCGCCGACTGGGGTGCCGACGTCGTCAAGATCGAGGCGCCGGGCGGCGACGGTGGTCTGGGTGGCGAGCGGCACGGCCCGGACTTCCAGAATCTGCACCGCAACAAGCGCAGCCTGACGCTGAATTTGAAAGCACCGGAAGGGATCGACATCCTCCGGCGGCTGGTCGCGCAGGCGGACGTGGTGGTGGAGAATTACCGGCCGGATGTGAAATTCCGGTTGGGCGTCGATTACGATACGCTGCGTAAGATCAACAAGCGGCTAGTTTATGCGTCGATCTCCGGGTTCGGCCAGGATGGTCCGTACCGCGACCGACCGGGATTTGATCAGATCGCGCAGGGCATGGGCGGGCTGATGTCAATCACCGGTTTGCCGGGTCAAGGCCCAGTCCGCGTCGGAATTCCCGTGGCGGATCTCACGGCCGGTATCTTCGCCGCGATGGGGATTCTGATCGCGTTGCTGGAGCGTGAGCAATCGGGCGAGGGCCAATGGGTGCAGTCCTCGTTGCTGGGTGCGCAGATTGCCATGCTGGATTTCCAGGCGGCCCGCTGGACGATCGGACATGAGGTGCCGGGGCAGGCGGGCAACGACCATCCCACCAGCATCCCGACTGGCGTGTTCGCGACCGCCGATGGCCACATCAACATTGCCGCGTCGGGCGATGACATCTATCGGCGCTTCTGCAAGGCGGTGGATGCGCCCCAGCTTATCGAGGATCCAGATTTCGCCACGGGCGCGCTGCGTTCGAAGAATCGCGACAGGCTGAACGCGGCGATCGAGGCGTTGATCCGCACGCGGCCTTCGGCCGAGTGGATCGAGCGCCTCAACGCGGCGGGAGTGCCGTGCGGTCCGATCTACAAGATGAACGAAGTGTTCGCCGATCCGCAGGTAAAGCATCTCGGTATCGCGCGGGAAGTGCAGCACAAGGTGCTGGGGCCGGTGAAGGTGATAGGTCAGGCCGTGGAGCTGTCGCGTACGCCCTGGAGCGTCCAGGGCGCAACGCCGGAGTTGGGCGAGCATACAGAGGAGATTTTGCGGGAGCTCGGCTATGGTGCGGCCGAGATCGAAGGGCTGCGCGGACGGAAGGTCGTATAAGCCCGTTCCGGCGCCGTACCGGGGAGGGAGTTTTTCAGGAACCCCGCCTGTATGCATAAATGGTGGTGGCGCTTGGCTTGATGTCGTTGCGGTGAATGGCAACGGCCTCGGCACGCACCGAACGCGGTGCGCCCTGGCCGTCCCACAGCCAGTACACATTATCGCCCACGCCATTCACCGCGACGACCTTGTGATTGCCGCGGGCATCTATCGCGTGGATAGTCACTCGGCTTAGCAAACCACCTTGCAGCGCCCGCAAATCCTCAGCCGATTCGTACACGGCATCCGCGACACCGGCGCCGCGCTTCATGTAAAGCACGATTGATCGGGCGGTGCCGCAGCGGATCGTCATTTCGCCCGCACCGGTGCAGGCGGCGGCGCCATAGCGCGTATCGGCATAGGAACCCGCGCCGATGATGGGGCTGTCGCCAAGACGGCCCGGATACTTCCAGCCCCAGCCGGACGTGCTGGTACCGCTGCAAACGTTGCCATTGCCGTCTTGCGCCAGAAACACTGTGGTGTCGCGGCCCACTTCCGGATCGATAGCATGCCGGCACAATTGCGCCAGTTCCACGTCGGGCCAGGCACGCTTTTGTTCTGGCGTGAGTTCGTGCTCAAACCAAGCCTGCCAGGCCGCCTGCGAATCCTCGATCAGGTTGTCGGCTCTCGCTGCGCCGATCTCGCGGGCGAAGCGTGCTGCACCGCCACCAACCAGCAGCTCGTGCGGCAGGCGGCGCATGATTTCGCGCGCGATGCTGACCGGGTGAAGGAAGCCTTGCAGCGCTCCGACCGCGCCACTGCGCAGCGTCGTGCCATCCATCACTGCGGCGTCGAGTTCCATCTCGCACAGCAGATTAGGCCAGCCACCACGGCCGACCGTGCGCACGGAAGGATCGGCCTCGACCAAACGGATGCCGGCTTCGATCGCGTCGAGCGCATGCGCGCCGGCGGCGAGCTGGCGAACCGTGGTGGGAACGCCGAGCGTACCTTCGTTGTTGGTAACAAG
>JASHVB010000555.1 GCA_030039695.1 Acetobacteraceae bacterium | reverse complement strand
ACCGCGTGCACGGGCAGGTGAAACGTCTCCGCCAGCGCGACGACGATCCCACCGCGCGCGCTGCCGTCGAGCTTGGTGACGATCAGCCCGGTCACGTCCACCATTTCCTTGAACACACGCACCTGCTGGATGGCATTCTGACCAGTGGTCGCATCCAGCACCAACAACACGGAATGCGGCGCCGTCGCGTCCTGCTTGTGCAGCACGCGGATGATCTTGCGCAGTTCCTCCATCAGCGCGGCCTTGTTGTGCAGCCGGCCGGCGGTGTCGATCAGTAGCACGTCGGCGCCTTCCGCCTTGGCGCGGGTCAATGCATCGAATGCCAGGCCGGCCGGATCGGCAGCGGCACCACCCGCCACCACCGGCGCGTCGACACGTTCTCCCCAGATCTGCAATTGCTCCACGGCGGCAGCACGGAACGTATCTCCCGCGACCAGCACCGCGCGCTTGCCGTGCTCTTTGTATTGCTGTGCCAGCTTGCCGATGGTCGTGGTCTTGCCGGTGCCGTTGACCCCGACCACCAGCACGACGTGCGGCTTCCTGGCCGGATCCGGCGTGAACGGTTGCGCAGCGGGAGCGAGGATGGCGGCTATTTCCTCGGCCAGTGCCTGCTTGATTTCCTCGTCGGTCACTTCCTTGCCGAAGCGGGTGCGGCGGAAGGCGGCGATTATCCGTGCCGCCACGTCTGTGCCGAGGTCGGCGGAAATCAGCAGGTCTTCCAACTCCTCCAGTGCCGCATCGTCGAGCCGTCGCTTTTTGAAGACAGCGGTAATGCCGTCACTGATTTTCTGCGTCGATCGCGACAGGCCTTCCTTGAGGCGCGAGAAAATACCTAGAGCCATGCTTATTTTCCAACATCTCGACCGCGAAGCGGCGGGACAGCTCGGCGCGCAGCGCCGCGTGCGGGGCCAACGGCTCGGACCGCGGGGGCGTTTTGCTCCTCACCCTCGACACTTCGCTTCTCGACCTCTGCCGCCTCGCGGGCGACGTGCACCACCAGCCCCTCTGCTGTCGCTCCAGTGACCAACCCTTGCACCAGCCGGGCCGGCTCGGCGCTCGCACACAGCCTTGCCGGGGCAAAGTGTTCCGTGTGTCCCGTGTCGCCACTCTCCGCCAGCACCGACACCCACCGCCCGACCTGAGCGGCAAAGAACCGTGCCGACGCATCGCGCCCCGCCGCACGCAACCGTGCCGCTCGCTCGCGGCGGAGCGCGACCGGCACCGCCGGCATGCGCGCGGCCGGCGTGCCGGGGCGTTCGCTGTACGGAAACACGTGCAGAAACGGTAATTCCGCTGCCGTGACGAAGTCCAGCGTCTCGCGGAACAAGACCTCGGTCTCAGTCGGAAATCCGGCGATCAGGTCGGTACCCAACGCGATCCCGGGCCGCAGGTCCCGCGCCCGCTCGACGACACGCCACGCATCCGCCACGCTGTGCCGTCGCTTCATCCGCTTCAGCACCAGGTCGCTGCCGGCCTGCAGCGAGAGATGCAGATGTGGCATCAGCCGTGGCTCCTCGGCGATGAGCCGCCACAGATCGCTATCGATTGCCGCCGGATCCACCGAGGACAGCCGCAGCCGCTTCAGCTCTGGCACCAGCGCCAGCAGCCGGCGCACCAACTGCCCCAGTCTCGGGGCACCCGGCAGATCCGGTCCGTAGGACGCGATATCGACACCGGTGAGCACCACTTCCTGATAGCCGGCTTCCACCAACGCGCGTACCTGTGCCACCACCGCACCCATCGGCACGCTGCGTGACGGACCACGGCCGAACGGGATAATGCAGAACGTACAACGATGATCGCACCCTTGCTGCACCTGCACGAACGCGCGCGCGCGGCCGGCGAATTCCGTCACCAGGTGCGCCGCGGTTTCGCGTGCCGTCATGATGTCGGACACCGCGCCCGGCGCGTCCGCGGTCCAGCTCTCTGCCAGCAATTTCTCCTGATTGCCGAGCACCCGGTGCACGCCAGGCAGCTTGGCCCACGCCGCCGGATCGATCTGCGCCGCGCAGCCGGTGACGACGATGCGCGTGTCGGGATGCTCGCGCGCGGCACGGCGGATCGCCTGTCGCGCCTGCCGCTCGGCCTCGGCGGTCACGGCGCAGGTGTTGACGATGATCGTATTGCAGAGCACGGCCGTGTGGCCGCGCATCACTTCGGACTCGTATGCGTTCAGGCGGCAGCCGAATGTGAGGATTTCCACGCTCATGCGGGATAGGCGTCGAGTTCGATTTCGCCGGTGAAGGCCGTTGCGATCGGGCCGGTCATCAGAACATGGCCGTCTTGACGCCATTCGATCACAAGCTCGCCGCCATCCACGATCACGGTGGCGCGGCGGCCGGTCAGGCTGCGGCGATGCGCGTTCACCAGGGCAGCACAAGCGCCCGACCCGCAGGCCAGTGTCAGGCCGGCACCGCGTTCCCAGACACGCAGACGGATCCGGTCCGGCGCAAGCACCTGCGCGAAGCCGACATTCGCGCGCTCCGGGAATAGCGGATCGTGTTCCAGCGGCGGGCCGAGCTCTTCCAGTGGCAATGCCGTCACATCGGAGACGAAGAACGTTGCATGCGGATTGCCCATACTCAGCGCCGCCGGGTCGCCAACCGGCCCGCGCACCAAGTCCACGTGTAGCGTATCCATCGCGCGCGCCAGCGGCACTTCCGACCAGCCCAGCCGCGCTGGCCCCATATCGACGCGCACCGTGCCATCGGCCAGCACGTCAGCCGGCAGATTGCCGGAAATGGTGCGAATGACCTGATGCCGCCGCCCGGTCTCCGCCGCCAGCAGAACAGCGACGCAACGTGTGGCGTTGCCGCAGGCGCCGGCCTCGGAACCGTCGGGATTGCGGATGCGCATGAAAGCGTCGGCATTGGAACCCGCCGGGGGCGGCCCGATCACGATGAACTGGTCGCAGCCGATGCCGGTGCGGCGGTTCGTCAGCGCAGCCGCTCGAGCAGGCGTGAAGCCGAGCACGCCCTGACGTTCGTCGAATATGACGAAATCGTTGCCACAGCCATGCATCTTCCGGAAGGACGCGCGCATGACGCGCATATAGAGCCGCTCGGACGCCGGCGCCATCGGGGACCGTCGCTTCGGCTCATGCAGTCCCATGCGCCGGCTGCCGGGCCCACATGACGGTGACCGCCGAGAGGGCGGCGAGCACCGCGAAGCTCTTCAATGACAGCACGTAGCTGCCGGTATGGTCCCGCAACGCGCCGGACAACACCGGTCCACACGCTTGGCCGAGCACCTGCACCGTCAGGGCGATGCCGCGGATGGCGCCGTAGCTTCTGCGCCCGAAATAGTCGGCCCAGGCGATCGGCACCAGCGTCATCAGTCCGCCGACGCCCGCCCCAAAGATCGCGGCCGCGAGGTAGCCGTCAGCGGGCGTGGTAATCCGCAGCATCGCCAGCATGGCCCCGCATTCCAGCGCGCCTGCGAGCGACAGCGCGTAGCGCATCGGCATGGCACGCGCGACGGCGCCGAAGGCGAGCGATGACACGCCGGACATGAACGAGAACGTGCCGACGATGGTCGCGGCAATCGTGGGATTGATGCCGCGTTCGATCAGGAATGGCGCCTGATGCAGGCTGGCGCCGGCCTGTACGGGGAATGCGAACATCGTGAACGAGCACAGCAGCCAGAAGGCCGGCGTGCGCATGGCCTGGGCTCGGTTGAATGTTGGCTCCGACAGAGCCGCCGTCGCGGCTGAGCCGGTGATGAGGCGAATATGGCCGGCGTCGGCCGGCAGGCCCAGGTCCTCGGGCCGGCGTACCATGAACAGCCAATTCGGGATGAAGCCGACGACCAGCACAGCAGCACCGACTGCGAGCCAACCGGCGCGCCATCCGCCGTGCAGGATGCCAAGCTGCGCGACGATCGGGAGCACGACGAGGCCCGCCATTTGCGTCAATGTGGCGACTGAGTTGACAAAGGGCCGGCGTGTCACGAACCAGTTGTTGATGGCGCCATAGATACCGAGATCGAACGGCGCCGCGAAGTTCATGCGCGCGACGCAGAAAAGCAAGTAGAACATCAGCAATGAATTGGTCAGCGACAGCAGCATCGCCGCGCCGCCGGTGCTGAGCACGGCGGCACAC
>JASHVB010000554.1 GCA_030039695.1 Acetobacteraceae bacterium | reverse complement strand
CAGGAGGCCGGCGCGTCCGGGATCAGTTTCACCCTGCTCAACCGCGACGTCGACCAGCCGTACAAATACATCGGCATCTGGCTGATCGATCAGTGGAGCAAGATCGGCCTTAACGTGACCCAGCGCGTACTGCCCACCGGGCCGTGGTTCGCAGCGATGCGCTCGGGCGATTTCAGCGTCGTCCACTACCCAATCTGCCATAGCGTCGTGAACCCGCTGCTCGACGTGCAGCCCTACCTGCCGGCCAGCGCCGAGAACATGGGCGGCACCCCCGACCCACAGGAAATGGACATGTACAACAAGATGCTGCGCGAGACTGATCCCACGGCGCAGCACGCGGAGATGGTCGCCTTCGAGAAATACGTCATGGACACCAAGGCGCACGCGACGGAGGTCTTGTGGTGGAACCGCATCATACCTTACCGCTCCTATGTGCAAGGCTGGAAGATCAGTCCCAGCCACTACATCAACCAGGACCTGTCGGGCATCTGGCTGGATCAATAGCGGGCGTTCGCACTTGCCGCATTGCGCTGCCGGAGCATCGGCGGATTGACGGGAATCCCAGCCGAGTTCGTCACCCGCGGATCTGACCCGCGGGTGACGGGAACGCCCGAAATCTGCCGGGTCAAGCCCGGCCCTGACGACCTCTGTCGAAAGCATCCACTCGCACGAAAATTGATCTAGCATGATACCGCGACACGACCATCCGCTCTCTCGGACGGATGATCCGCTCGCCACAAAAACGGCAAAATCAGGGAGGACGGCATGAAAACGAGGTGGTGTGCGCCGGGCATCGCCGTGGCGCTGGTGCTTGCGATGATGTTGCGGGCGGCGGCTGGCGAGACGCCGAAACACGGCGGTACCCTGACATATCTGATCCCGGCCGATGCGCCGCCGAGCTTCGACGCCCAGCGCGAAGAGATCTACGCGACGATCCACGCCGCCGCGCCATTCTACAGCACGCTGATCCGGGCGAACCCGATGGACCCGGCATCGCCTGTTATGGTGTGCGACCTGTGCACCGAGATGCCGAAGCCCACCGACGACGGCAAGACTTACACGTTCAAAATCCGCCAAGGCGTCAAGTTTGCCGACGGCGCGACCCTCACCGCCTATGACGTCGCCGCCTCATGGAACAAGATTATCTTTCCGCCGCCCGGCGTCATCAGCCCACGGCAAAGCAATTTCCTGATGGTTGACAGCGTCAAGGCAACCGATCCGAGCACCGTCGTTTTTCGCCTGAAATTCGCCACCGACGCCTTTATCCCGGCCTTGGCCGACCCCTACGCCTGGATTTACCGCAAGGCGAAGCTCGATAAGGACATCCACTGGTACGAAAAGAATATCGACGGCACCGGGCCATTCCGGTTCGTGCGCTACGAAACCGGGCAATCGATCATCGGGGTGCGCAACCCCGACTACTTCCGCAAGGGCCTGCCTTATCTCGATGGCTTCACGGGCATCTTCGCCCCGAAGCAGGCTACCCGCATCGACGCCATCCGCAGCGGCCGCGCGGCGATCGAATTCCGCGGCTTTCCCCCGAGCGTGCGCGACGAGCTGAAAGAAGACCAGGGCGACCAGATCGCGGTCCAGGAAAGCGATTGGAACTGCGGCGGGCTCGTTACCCCGAACCACAGGCGCAGACCGTTTGATGACCCACGCGTCCGCCGCGCCCTCACCCTGGCGCTCAACCGCTGGGGCGATGCGCCGGCGCTGGCAAAAATCGCCATCGTGCACACGGTCGGCGGCGTCACCTTTCCCGACTCGCCGCTGGCGCCAAGCAAGGCCGAGCTCGAGCAGATCGCCGGCTACTGGCCCGACATCAACAAGTCCCGCGCCGAGGCGCGACGGCTGCTGAAGGAAGCCGGCGCCGAAAATCTCAGCTTTACCCTGCTCAACCGCAATGTCGATCAGCCCTACAAATATTACGGCATCTGGCTGCTCGATCAGTGGAGCAAGGTCGGCGTGCAGGTGACACAGCGCGTCCTGCCGACTGGCCCATGGTTTGCGGCGATGCGTGCCGAGGATTTCGACGTGGCTGTCGAAGGCAACTGCCAGAACGTGGTTAACCCGCTTGCCGACATCGGCAAATACCTACCGCACACGATCTCGCCCTCGAATTACGGCAATTTTGCCGATCCCTACGAGGTCACGCTTTACAATCAGCTATTGCGCGAGCTCGACAAGACCAAGCAAAGGCAGCTGCTACTGGCCTTCAACAAATACGCGCTCGACACCCAGGCGCACGGCATTTTCCTGTTATGGTGGCGGCGGATCGTGCCCTATCGCTCGTATGTCAAAGGGTGGAAGATCGGCCCGAGCCATTACGTCAACCAAGACCTCGGCACCGTATGGCTGAACCAGTAGACAGGGCCGATCCGGCTCGTTCGATTGCGCGGGATGACACGGCAATCGCCAGGCCGGGCCGGCAGTGAGGAATCGAGAATAGGCAGAGGCCCATGTACCGCTACATCGTCAAGCGCATTCTGCTCGTTATTCCGACGCTGTTCGGCGCGGCGGCGCTGGTGTTCGCACTGATGCGCCTCATTCCGGGCGACGTGTGCCTGGTGCGGCTCGGCTCGGGCGGCACCAGCTTCAGCGAGCAGGCGTTGCAAGCCTGCCACGCCGAGCTCGGCCTCGACCGACCCTGGATCGTGCAGTTCGGTCAGTTCCTGTGGGGGATGCTGCATCTCGATTTCGGCATCTCGATGTGGTCGGGCAAACCAGTCGTCGACGAGATCGCCAGCCGCTTCCCGATCTCGCTGGAAGTGGCGCTTCTCGCGACCTTCATCGCCGTCGTGCTGGCAATCCCGCTCGGCACGATCTCGGCATTGAAGCAGAACACCTGGATCGACCTCGTGGTACGCTCGATCTCGATCGCCGGAATCGCGACGCCGTCGTTCTGGATCGGCATCATGGCGATCCTGATCGTGCTCGATGTGACGCAATGGATCAGCGGGCATCCGTGGATGCCGCCGATCGACTATGTGCCGCTGTGGAAGGATCCGATCCGCAACCTGTCGATCGTCGCCCTGCCGGCGCTGACAGTCGGGTACCGCTATTCCGCGGTGTCAATGCGGATGACCCGCTCGGCGATGCTCGAGGTGCTGCGCGAAGACTACATCCGCACCGCGCGCGCCAAGGGACTTTTGGAAAAGATCGTCATCAACCGCCACGCCCTGAAAAACGCAATGCTGCCGGTGAGCACCGTGGTCGGCCTCGAATTCGCGTTTCTGATCGGCGGTCTCGTCGTGACCGAGCAGGTGTTCAACCTCAACGGCATCGGCCGGCTGATGGTGCTGTCTGTGCAGAACCAGGATTACACGATGACCCAGGCTCTGGTCATGGTGGTGGTGACGATCGGGATCCTGTCCAACCTCGTCGTCGACCTGCTCTACGCCTGGCTCGACCCCCGCATCCGCCTTCGCTAGGAGGCCTTGCAATGACTCTCGCCGCCCCCACCCCGACCGCCAGTGAAGCGCTCGCCGACCAATGCGCGCGGCGCCGCGGCATCGTCCTTCAGGTACTCGACTTCTTCCGACGCCAGCCAGTGGGGTCGATTGGCGTGGTGCTGGTGCTGATCTTCCTGCTCGCCGGGACTTTCGCTGACGTGATTGCGCCCTACAGTCCGACCGCCAACGATTTTACGGCGATGACCGAGCCGCCGAGCTGGGCCCATTGGCTCGGCACCGACCAGCTCGGTCGCGACCTGTTGTCCCGCATCCTCTACGGCGCGCGCACAGCCTTCGCGGTTGGGGTCACCTCGGCCCTGGTCGGCGGATTCAGCGGACTCATTCTCGGGGTCGGTAGCGCCTATTTCGGTGGCCGTATCGACTTGATTTTGCAGCGGATCAACGACATCGTCATGTCGTTTCCGCTGATCATCATGGCGCTGGCGGTGGTGTCGATCTTCGGCACCGGCGTGCACAACGTGATCATCGCGATCACGATCCCGCTTATTCCGCGCTGCCAGCGGGTGGTGCGGTCGAGCGCACTGGCGATCCGGGAAGTTCCCTATATCGATGCGGCGCGCGCGCTCGGCTATAGCCACAGCCGGATCATTCTGCGGCACATGGTGCCGAACGTGGTGGCGCCGTTCCTCATCATGCTCACCTCGTTCGTTGGCCAGGCAATCCTGGCCGAGGCGGCGCTCAGCTATCTCGGCCTCGGCGTGCAGGAGCCGGTGCCAGCCTGGGGGCTGATGCTGCAGGGCGGCGCCGAGGAATACGCGACGACC